>JACQEA010000428.1 GCA_016200825.1 Chloroflexota bacterium
GCGCAAACGGTCGCCCCAAATTTTCAACTGCTCGCTCGCCGCCGCGCGAAAAGTATCCGCCGCCGCAAGTAAAACTTTTTTGTCCCGCGCGACAAAATAATTCGCGAGTTTCGCGATACTTGTTGTCTTGCCGCTGCCATTAACACCGACAACCAGAATAGTAATTGGAGGTTGGACGTTGGACATTGGATGTTGGATGGTGGACATCGGATTCGGGACGCTGGACAAAAGGGCGATCAACTCTTCCCGCAATATTGTCTCCACCCCGCGCGGTTCGCGCAATTTTTCGCGCGCCACGCGCCCGCGCAAATTGTTCACGAGCGCGATTGTGGTTTCTACTCCCACGTCCGCGCCGATGAGCATTTCTTCCAACTCCGCCCAAAATTTCTCGTCAACTTCTGTGCGCGTAACCAACGCGCCGAGCCGCGACAAAAACGATTGCCGCGTTTTGGTGAGACTGGATTTGATCGAATCAGAATGACGGAGGGAAAGCATAAGTCGCAAGTTTCAGGTCACAGACATCGCACAGTTTCAATGTTTCGCTTTTTTTATTATACCTTTGCCCATTCAAAAAAACAAAAGGCGGAAACGGAAACCGTCCCGCCAATTACCCAATCACCAAATCTTCTAATCACCTAATTACCTAATCACCCACTCACCTGATTACTATTCCTTACTGCACTTGCACCGATCCCCACTCGCTCACGCGTTGCGCGAGCATATCTTGAATCACCGCGTAACTCGTCGAATGATTTGGAAATTCCATTTCTACTGGTCCTTGCAAGCTGGGGACAATAAAGACAAACCGATCGTGACCCGACACGCTCGTCAATAATTGAAACAACTCGCGCATCCGGCGCACATCTTCTGTCTGATTATTCGTGCGCGTGAGTGAAATAATTATTTGCCGCGGATGATCATCATTCCCGCGCACGGCGTAAACGAGCGTCCCACTCGTTTGAGTGAATTCGCGCGTTTCGTTTTTCACGACGCGCGCATTTCCATTTCCACTTTCTTTGCTCTCCCCATTTCCATTTCCCTCTTTAATTGGAAAATCGGATGGCGGATCCTCAGGCGGTTCGGGCGTATCGAAAATTTCGTGACTCGATTCTTCCACGCGCGCGTTGGTTTCGGCAACGGCTTGCTCGCTCGGATTCGGGATCGCGATTTGGACCGCGGGCGCGGGTTCATCCGCCGTAAGAATGGTGACGATTTCTTCCGGCGTATCGGCTACTACATATTCGGTCGCGGTTTCGCACAAAATTTTCAGCTTGCCATCGCGCATTTCTACTTTGCCTTTGACGATCACCGATGTATCCGCGTTCCACACCGCTTGCGTTTTCGCGAGCGTGCGCGGAAAAACGGTCACTTCGATTCCGCCGGTGGGGTCTTCAATTTGCGCGAACACCATCGGGTCGCCTTTTTTTGTGGTGATGGTGCGCGCCGAACTCACCACGCCCGCGAGCGTAACTATTTTTCCCACCGCGTTGTCATCAAGTTGATTTACTAAATGTGTAATGCTTTTCGGCATCGCCTTCGCAAGACGTTGCAAGGGATGATCGGTGAAATAAGCGCCGGTCAATTCTTTTTCGTCCTCTAATTTTTTGTGATTTGATAACTCGGGTTCGTCGGGCAACGCGCCAAACGAATTCGCGAGCAAGCCCGCGCTCGCGGTGCCCGCATCGAACATTGAAATTTGACCGAGATCACTCGCTTGATGCGCGGACTGACTGATCGCCATCATCCGATCAATGACCGCGATCAATTGCGCGCGCTTGCCAAATTGATCGAACGCGCCGGCTTTGATCAGCGATTCCAACACGCGGCGATTGACGAGGCGCAAATCCACGCGCCGACAAAAATCGTCCAATGATTTGAACGCGCCGCCCGCGCGGCGCGCGCACACAATTTCTTCGACCGGCGCGATGCCAACATTTTTGATCGCGCTCAGCGCGAATAGAATCGCGTTGCCGTTCGGCGCGATTTTGAAAACCACTTCGCTGGTGTTGATGTCTGGCGCAGGAATTTCAATTCCCATCCGCCGCGCTTCGCCCACCAACTGGCCGATTTTTTCAAGGTTGCCTGTGTCAGTTATCAAAAGCGCGGTCACATATTCAAACGGATAATGCGCTTTGAGAAACGCGGTCTGGCAGGTCATCACCGCGTAATCTGCCGCATGCGCTTTGTTAAATCCATAGCGCGCGAAAAATTCCACATCGTCAAATAATTTGTGCGCGGTTTTGCTGTCAATCACGCCGTGTTTTTCCGCGCGCGCGACAAAGTGATCGTGCTCTTGCAATAATTTTTCTTTGTCTTTTTTGCCGACGGCTTTGCGCAGTAAATCCGCGTCCGAGGCGGTATAGCCCGCGAGACTCATCGCCATTTGGATAATCTGTTCTTGATAGACCATCACGCCAAACGTGTCATCCAAAATCGGCGCGAGCAAGGGATGATCGAATTCGACGCGCTCGCGCCCGTGCATGCGATTGATGTACGTCGGAATTTTGTCCATTGGTCCCGGACGATACAAACTAATCGCCGCGACGATGTGATCGAATTTGTTGGGCTTCATCTGCACCAGCACTTTGCGCAAGCCCGCGCCTTCAACTTGAAACACGCCGGTCACATCGCCGCGCGATAAAAGATCAAACGCTTTGGGATCGTCAATCGGGATGTTGTAGAGATTGTACTCTTTGCCGTGGCGTTCGCGAATTAATTCGCACGCGCGGCGCATAATCGTCAGCGTGGCAAGTCCGAGAAAATCAATCTTGAGCAAACCGATGCGCTCAAGGATCGTCATTTCGAATTCGGTCACGGGAAATCCGGTCGTGCCATCGCCTTTCGTCGGGCGATGCAAAGGCACGTACTCGACGACCGGTTTATCGGTGATGACGACGCCCGCGGCGTGCGTGCTGGCATTGCGCGCGACGCCTTCGAGCAAACGCGCGGTGTCAATTAATTTGCGATTATAATCGCTTTCTTCGTACGCCGCGCGGAATTCGGGAACTTTGGCAAGCGTCTCTTCCAGTTTTACATTTGGTCCGGTCGGAACAATTTTCGCGATGCGGTCCACTTCGCCGAGCGGATAATCGAGCGCGCGCCCCACGTCGCGAATCGCGGCTTTAGCGCCGAGCGTGCCAAAGGTGACGATCTGCGCGACATTCTCGCGCCCGTACTTTTGCACCGCGTACTCAATCATTTCTTGGCGGCGATCATCCGGAAAATCGAGATCAATATCGGGCATGGTGATGCGCCCGGGATTGAGAAAGCGTTCAAAAATTAATTTTTGTTCGAGCGGATCGAGAAACGTGATTTGCAAACAGAACGCGACCATCGAACCGGCGGCGGAGCCGCGCACGTTGTACCAAATATCTTTTTCGCGCGCGGCGCGGCACAAGTCCCACACGATTAAAAAGTACGTCTCGAATCCCATCGCATGAATCACGCCGAGTTCGTACTCCAAACGTTCGCGCGCGCGGGCATTGCCGGAAGGGTAGCGATTTTTGAATCCCTCTTCCGCGTGATGACGCAAATAAATATCCGGCGCGATGTTGTTGGGCACGGGGAACGCCGGCAAATGATAATCTTTTTGATCGAGATTGACCGCGCAACGCTCGGCAATCGCGACCGTATTCGTCAACGCCTCCGGCAATTCTTTCCACAATGCCCACATTTCTTCCGACGACTTTAGATAATAATCCGCGCCGTCCATCTTCATGCGTTTGGGATCGGTGAGCAGCGTTTGCGTTTGAATGCACAGCAAAATATCTTGCGCCGCCGCGTCTTGCGGTTTGAGATAATGCACGTCATTCGTCGCGACCAGCGGCAAATTAAATTCGCGCGCGAGTGCGATCAATTCTGAATTCAGCGCGGCAAAATCTTGGATGCCGTGTTCTTGCAGTTCGATGTAAAACCGATCTGGAAAAACGTCGCGATACCACGCGAGCCATTTGCGCGCGTGATCCCTTTGTCCATCCATTAGCAAGCGCGGAATTTCGGACGACGGACAGCCGCTCGTCGCGATAATGCCTTCACTGTACTGGGCGAGCAATTCGTGATCGACGCGCGGGTAATAATAGAAACCGTTCAGTTCCGCCATCGAAACAAGTTTCAAAAGATTTTTGTAGCCGGTATTATTTTCCGCGAGGAGCAAGAGGTGATACGAACTGCGATCGAGTTGCGAATCGCGGTCTTGCATCGTGCGCTTTGCCAAGTATGCTTCCACGCCGATGATCGGTTTGATGTCGTTCGCTTTGCACGCGTCGTAAAAAGAAATCGCGGCGTACATCGCGCCGTGATCGGTAATCGCGAGCGCGGGTTGATTCAATTCTTTGGCGCGCGCGGCAAGCGCGGCGGGGCTGGTGAGTCCGTCGAGCAACGAATATTCAGAGTGAACGTGCAGGTGAGCGAAATCGTTCATTTGGTCGGAGGGTCAATTAGACTGATAGTCAAGTGGTCAGATCAGATTTACGCAATGATAAAACTGCTATTTGCGATCTGCCATCTGCTTTTGTTCCTCTCGGCATTATAGCACGGATTTTTTCGCTTGTGACGCGTGACTTGCCTCTTGCGAAATAATTTTAAGGCGCAGTTGAAAAGTAAATTGCGGCGTGATATAATCTCCCTCAACAAGGAGTCCCCAATGCCTCCCCAGATTCCACAATTTATTTTCGGCGTCCACGATCCCGATGGCGCGAACGTAATGACCAGCGCGGGCAAGCCCGGCTGGATTACTGTCTCGCTCAAAATCACGAGTGATGGGAATGATTTTTCCGCGCTCGCGAATCAAGGGTTGGGTGTGATTGCGCGGTTGAATAACGGTTATGGATCAGAAGGCACGATTCCCGCGTCATCGCAATACGACGCGTTCGCGCAACAATGCGCGAATTTTATCGCAGGAGCGAAAGGGTGCAAGATTTGGATCATCGGGAACGAAACCAATCTCGCGTGGGAACGCCCCGGTAATTCCGGCGGCAGCGGAGGCGAAATACTCACACCGCAATTATACGCGCAATGTTTTGCGAAATGCCGCGCCGCGATAAAAAAAATTGCGGGGCACGCGGACGATTGGGTCATTCCATCGCCGCCCGCGCCGTGGAATAATCAAACCGCGTATCCCGGCAATGAAGCCGGGGATTGGATAAAATATTTTGCGGATATTTTGAACGAGTGCATCCAGTTAGGTCAAACGCCCGACGCGCTTGCGATTCATACCTACACGCACGGATTCAAAAAAGATTTAGTAACGAGCGATGAGAAAATGGGCGCGCCGTTTCAAAATCGTAATTATCATTTCCGCGCTTATCGCGATTTTTTGAGCATAGTCCCTTCTGCGTTGAAAAATGTTCCGGTCCTGATTACGGAAACACAAGCCGCGGATCCCGATTGGTGGCAGAATCAAAATATTGGATGGATTCAAGCCGCGTACAAAGAAATCAATGATTGGAATGCGAACAGCGCGAATCAAGCGATTCAAGCGGTATGTTTGTTTCGCTGGCAAGCGAACGCGGGCGATCCACCGGGCTGGAGCATTTCAAATCGCGCCGCGCTCATGGATGATTTTCGCGCGGCGATGCAGAATGCGTACAAAGTGAAAATGCCCGCGACGCAATCACCGCCGTCAACGCCGCCACCATCGCAACCTCCCACCGCGCAACCGCAAACCGGCGCGGAAGCAAACGCGGCAATCGCGGCGGCGAAAAAATTTACTTGGATGCCGATCAATGATAAAGCCGCGCTCTATCTTTTCGCGCAAAAACAAAATCTCGGTTATCCGCAGACCGACGAATTTGAATTCACGTACAGCGGCGCGGGGTACATCGCGCAAGTGTATAATTTGGGAATCGTGTACGTAAAGAAGGGCGATTACGCGAATGTGAAATGGGTGAAGAAAGGTTGATGAATATGGAATTCGATTCGCGCGCAAAAGATTTGGGCGTCTATGTCACGGAAACTTTCAACGCAACGTGGGACTTGACGGTTCTTAAATATCAGAACGATCAAGAGTCCGGCGGGAATCACCACATTTATTTTACGATACTCGACGCAACGAACAAACCAAAAGCGAATGTCACGTGTGTTGTAGATTGGGTCGGACGCGATGATCCGCAACCGTTTCGCACGACGACCGATGCGAACGGACAAGCCAATTTTCCAATGTACGCGAATCTCGACATTACGCTCAAGAACGGACCGTACTTTGCGTACATCGAAAGCGAGAACAAGAGCGATGTGGCGCGCGGAATGGGATTGCCGGAACATCATCA
>JACQEA010000042.1 GCA_016200825.1 Chloroflexota bacterium
CGCGCGGGCGCGTGGTTTGGATTCACGCTTTTTATTTTCGCGCTCACAATTTTATGGTACAACGCGGCGCGCTATGGCAATCCCTTCAATTCCGGTTATCGCGCGGATGAAACATTTGATAATCCAATTCTGTTGGGAATTTATGGATTGCTTTTCAGTCCCGGCAAAGGCTTGTTCGTCTACATTCCATTTCTCGCCGCGTTGCCCGTCGCGTTCGCGCTTTTTTTCCGCCGCGCGCGCGCGGAAGCATTTCTAATTATCGCGCTTGTCACGTTTTACGTTTTACTTTTTTCGGCCTGGTATTATTGGTGGGGCGGCACGAATTGGGGTCCGCGTTTTTTGATTCCCATCCTTCCCTTTTTGATTCTAATGCTCGCGCCCGTCGTCGAACTCGCGCTAAATGTTTCCGCGCGTGAGAAAATGCAAAAAATATTCGCGCACATTTTTTTCGCGTTGTGTCTCGGGGCTTTCGCGATTGAATTGTTAGGCGTCAGCATTCCTTCGCTCGCGTACCGCACGCGATTGTTGCGACTCACGCCCACGCCGGATATGGACGCGATTTTTTTGCCGTCTGCTTCGCCGCTCGTCGGCGCGTGGCAATTGTTCAAACCCAGCGCGCTCGATTTTGGATGGCTGCGCGTTCTAGATGGAAACGTAAGCGTGGATTGGCTCATCATCGCGCTGACCGTCGCGTTCATCGTAATATGTATCACGTCATTGCGAGGAGTCCTTCGCTTCGCTCAGGATAAACTCGATGCGACGAAGCAATCCCCGAGTTATTTGGAGATTGCTTCGCACAGGACGCTCGCAATGACATTAATCGCAATCGCGCTCACGTTTTTTTCGCTCGCACATTATCGCGATGCCGCGCTTGATCGCGACGCGGGTTATCGCGCGCTCGTGCAATTGCTCGCGCGCGCGGCATCCGCGCGCGAGGTGTTGATCGTGAACGACGATGCGCGCGCGCCTTTTTTTCTAAACGAAAATCGCGCGCGCCTACGTTGGTATGGCTTGAGCCGCGATCCCGCGCAATGGGACGACGCGACGCGCGCGTTACTCGCGCGTTTAGCGCGCGCGTATCCGCGCATTTGGTTTGCGTACGACGATGCGGCCGACGCGCCGGATCCCACGCGCGCGTGGTTGGACGCCGCGCGCATCGCGCTCGCGCAATATGATTTCGAGGACGGCGTGCATTTAATTCTGTACGCGCCGCGCTAGACGCGTCTTGACTTGACGCGGCGATAATGGTATAAAGTGGTCGAACCCGCGAGGAAATTATGAAAGCGAAACGCATTCTACAATTATCCGTTGCGTTGACACTCGGTTTGGTGATCGTGTCATTCACATCCGCGTTCGGATGTTTAATGGACGATAACGATGACGGCGCGCGTTGCATTTCGTTCGTGCGCGCGAAATCCGATCCGATTGTGATTGCGACTGGCGAAAATCCCGGACTCGCGATGACGCCGACCGGCGAATGGCAATACATCGCGTCGCAATCGCGCGTGTGGTATAAAATTTCCGATGGCGGTTTGCAATTGACGGTGTGGATCGACGCGAATGGACTCAATGGGTTGGCGATGGAAATTTACGCGCCGGATCAAACTGATTGGAGCAAACCGATCGGCCGCGGGTCGTTCAACAAATTTGAACCGCACGATTTATTTTGGACCGGTCGCTCGCGCGCGATCGGTTCGTGGTATGCGATGGTGCGCAACGATAATCCGATTGCGATTCCGTACAATTTAAATTATTCGCGCTCGAAACATTCCGTCGCCGACCGTTGCAGCGCGTGTCACGGCTCGGATATTGAATGGGATCGCTGTGTCAGCGCGCCGGGTTCGAATTTTTGCGATCAACTGAGAGATGAGTTCATGAACGGCAAGTGATCGCTCTCTTGCCGATAGACTTTATTCAGAACAAAAAAATCTCACCGCCAAGAACGCAAAGAACGCTAAGAAAAAACAAGTGACAATGTCATGCTCAGTACTTCACGAAATCACGAGAATCGGTTGACGCCAAAGAACTGGAGAAACACCGAAATACTTTTCAAAAGCACGCGCCAGGAAAAGAGCCAAGCGACATAAGGAAAACCAACCTACGCCACTGGCGGGTCGCCATGTC
>JACQEA010000043.1 GCA_016200825.1 Chloroflexota bacterium
AGTGTCTCCCGCGTCGGATTTTCCAAGATTTGATCTTCGAGCGAATCAATCTCGTCATCAATTTCATCGAGCAAAGGAAAATACGCGTCCGTCATTTGATCGGCGATTAGATAGAGGAGAAAATCGGCGCGCGTTTTCGCGGTGACGAGACGGCGCGCGTTCTCCAGCGCGCGCAGGGGTTCGCGATGCACCGTGATCAAATAGTCGCGTCCGAGAAACGCTTCCATTTCTTGCACGATCAGTTCGCCGTTGCCGCGCGCGCTTGTCGTGAACGAAAGGAATAAATAATCGTCGTACGCTTCGACCTTGGCGCGCTGATTGAAATGGCGACAATCCTCTATCGCGAGCGGATGAAAATGAAAATTTTTTTCCAGCCACGCGAGATCGGCATCGCTCGGTGTATGCACATCGAGGCACACGCACGCGCGTTTCGCCGCAGGCCGCGATGCATCGCGCGCGAGCAACGTCGTCGCGTTTTTGTCGAGATGAATTTGTGAAATGGACATGCAAAATTATCTGTCGAGCAAAACCAAAATTCCCGCCGCGACCGCCACAATTGCGAGCAGGACTCCTTCATTTGGAAAATTCAAACCAAAACTCTGCAGCCCAGTCGCGATCAGCCAAACCGCGAGCAAGAACATTCCCAAATTTCTGATTTTCATTTCTTCTCCTTTTTTTCTTCTTTGCGTTCTTCGCGTCCCATTCGCTTCGCTCAGGGCATGCTTTGCGGTGAGATTTTCCTACGCCGCGATTTTCAGCGCGGCGTGCAACAAAACATTCGCGCCGTTGACGCAATCATCCCAGTTTGTAAATTCGCGCGGGCTGTGACTCGCGCCCGCAACCGACGGCACAAAAATCATTCCGACGGGACAAAGCGACGTGAGCATTTGTCCATCGTGTCCCGCGCCCGAAACTAAATTCAGGCGCGATAAACCCAACGCGTCGCACGATTCTTCAAACGCGCGCCGCGCGCGCGCTCTCATCGGCGAGGGTTTGTGCTTGCCAAGAAATTCAAGATTAATGGCTAGCCTAATGCGCGACGCTTCGCGATACGCGCACTCGAGGAACGCCTTTTCCATTCGATCTAATTCGTCCACACTTGGCGCGCGAAATTCCAGCGCGACGACGACGCGTTCAGGAATAATATTGAACGCGCCCGGCACAAATTCCATTTTGCCGACATTCACCACCCCGCGCGGAAAATTTTTCAACGCGATTTCGCGCACGGCGAGACAAAACGCGCTCGCGCCTTGCGCCGCGTCCAAGCGGTCTTGCATCGAGGTTGTCCCCGCGTGATCCGCGCGTCCGATGAATATCACTTTGTATGACGTAATTCCAACAATATCTGTTACGATACCAATATTGCATCCGGCTTTTTCTAATCGCGCGCCTTGCTCGATATGCACTTCGAGATAGCCGCCCAAGTTATCGCGCTGCGCGCTCAACATTCCTTCTTCACCCACGCCCGCGCGTTGCATTCCCGCGAGCAAATTATCGCGACCCCCGCGCGGGTTTTGAAAAGATTCGCGTTTCAACTTGCCCGCAATCGCGCTGCTGCCTAAGAGACCAACCAGCGTACCTTCTTCATCCGTGAAATCAATCGCTTCGAGATTCATCGCGAGCGAAATATTATTTTCTTTCACGACGCGCAACACTTCGAGCGCGGCGCACACGCCGAGCGCGCCGTCGAATCGTCCGCCGTTCGGCACCGAATCGAGATGCGAGCCGAGCAGAAGCGTAGTTGTCATTGCGAGCGATCTTTGCGAAGCAATCTCCGCGTTGCTATTTGGGGATTGCTTCGCCGCGGAGTTCACACTGAGCGGCGCGAATGTGCGGCTCGCAATGACGAAACGACCACACGCGAGAAACGCAGAATGATTGTGCGCGCCGTCCGCGCGAAATTCCAATCCCGCGTTTTCAATTTGCGCGCGAAACCATTTGCGCGCGGACAAATGCGCGTCGCTGAATGTCGGGCGATGCACGCCGCCGTCGCCGGTCGCGCCGATCTGCGCGAGCGCGTCAAAATTGAATTTGAGTCGGGCGGGATCGATGTGAAGTTCAAGCGGATTCATTTGATCTTGGGTCGCACTAAATCCCGTACCTGGAACATCGCTCTTACCGCCAAGCGCGCATCTTCTTTTTTCGCGCTCATTCCGGGATAGCGAACGACGACGGCAAATACGTTCAATGCTTCCACTGATGGTTGAATCATTTCAAAAGTTCCATCGTGTTTGAGACACAATCTGTGCAATTCAAATAGATTGCGCGCGGAGTTCGCGTTGCGCGCTGTTGAAATCGCCTTCTGCCTTTTCAATCCATTCAGCGACGATGGCGTTCATAAAGGAGTTTGCCCTTGGCAGTTATCGCGCGCAAAAAGTAATCGCCCATCGCAATGCGTTGTTTGATCTGCGCCGGTGATCGAACAAGGATGTCCATTCCAAATGGATGCGGTGAAAGCGCGCGCGCGATCTCCAATTGTTTGGCGAGCGGACGTTGTTTGGTATTCATCACAATGAGCAAATCAACATCGCTTTCCAAATTGGGTTTGCCGTACGCGTACGAGCCGAAAAGAACAATCTGCTCTGGGTCGAATTTCTCCGCGATCCGTCGTGCAACATCGGTGATGGCATCGGGGGAAATACGCGCATTATTTCTGTTTCGTTTTGCGGACATAGTTCATTTTTCCTTTGGCACCAACGCATTCAACTGTTCAACCAGCGGCTTGAGCGCGGCGGGAATGCTTCCGTCGAATAATTCAATCGTGTTCGATTTGTTTCCAACGCGCGCGGAAATTTCGTACGCAATGTTTTCCCCGCGCGGTTTGCTCTGCGCCGATTGCGCGCGATAAAAATTCACTTGATCGAGCAGATGGCGCAGGCGATTGATCTGCGCGTCATTCAATTTGCGCGAGACGCGTTCGTACGCCTCGGTGGAATAATCGGGCGTGTTGAAACTGATGCGTCCGTCGGGATAAAGATAAAATTCCAACGCGTTTGCGCCGCGCGTTTTTCGGAACGCGATCAGCGCGCCTTTGGGCAAAAAGAGCGCGCGCTTTATTTTTTCGGGCGGAGGCGGACTTAGCGCATTTGGATCGCGTTCACTATTGGGATTCATTTTTTTCTCTTCCCGGTGGCAAGAGTTGCTCCAACTCATCAATCAGTGGTTGCAATTCCTCTGACACAGTTTTCCAAAGAATATTCAAATTGATATCAAAATAAGTATGAATGAGACGATTCCTCATTCCGATGATGTCAGCCCACGGAATATTTGGACATTCTTTTTCACCCGCCGCCGAAATTTTACTTGCCGCTTCACCAATGATTTCAATACACTTGACCAATGAGAGTTTGAGCATCTCGTCACTGTCAAGATCATCGCGCTTTTTCCCAGTTGCAATAGCGCGCGCTGTTTTCGCCGCGTCGCGCATATGGCGCAAGCGAATTACATCAGACTCGTTCATATTGAACCTTAGCATTGTTGACTACATTGTCGCGGAAATAACGGCTCAGGTCTTGCGGCGTCCGCAAATCCACTTTTCTTCCGCCTACGAACTCGGATAATTCTCGCTCCATTCGCGCCAAGCCAAGAAAACCTGGAAAATGATTTGGATCGAATTCGACCAAAATATCGATATCGCTATCTCTGCGAAAATCGTTTCGCAATGCAGAACCAAACAGAGCAAGCTTTGTGATATGATTGCGACGGCAAAATTCTGCGACGCGCTCTTTCGGAACCGCAATCTGCATTGCCGTCGGATGTCGTCTATTTGTTTTTGTTTTCATTCTCATGCATTCTTCTCCACATTCTCTCTGGCGTCATCGGAATTTCATTCATCCACTCGCCGACCGCGTCGTAGACCGCATTCGCAACGGCAGGTGCGACGCCGTCCATCGGAATTTCCGCGACGGCTTTCAATCCAAAGGGATGCGACGGCTCGAACGTCTCGACAAAAATTGTTTGCAATTCTGGCATTTCGTCCGCCGCGAAAATTTTATAATCACCCAACTCCCGGATCACCGAATCGCCTTTCGCATCGTACAACATTTCCTCGCACACCGCATAGCCCAACGCCTGCGTCATGCCGCCTTCGATTTGTCCGGATGCAGTCGCGGGATTCACGATTACGCCGCTATCCACTGCCATCACTAATTTTTCAACCGTGATCTGTCCGGTTTCCGTATCCACAACGACTTGCGCGAACTGCGCGGCAAATGGCGGCGGCGATTTCGGCGACACGTACGACGCGACGGCCATAATCTGATGCTGATCGGTGTGATGCAATGAATTGAGCGCGACATTCGCGAGCGTGACGAATCGTCCGTCAGGCGCGAAAACTTTTTTATCGCGCAAGATGAGATCTTTGATGTTGTACAGACGCCCCGCCGGGGCGTCTCTTCCATCCAACATTCCCACTGCGACCTTCTTGATCTGCTCCGCGACTTGCTCCGCCGCTTTCACCACCGCGCCGCCGGAAATATAGGTTGTGCTGGACGCGTACGCGCCTTTATCGAACGGCGTGAAATCCGTGTCGCTCGAATAAACGAGAATGTCGTCAACGGGACAGCCGAGAATTTCCGCGGCGAGTTGCGCGAGGACTGTATCCGATCCGGTACCTAAATCCGTCGCGCCTACTAAAAGATTGAATGAGCCGTCATCATTTATTTTTATCGACGCGCCGCCCATATCCAAATATGGAATCGCGGTGCCTTGCATCACGCACGCGACGCCTTGTCCTCTGCGGAGATGCGGTTTGTTTCCAACAATATGATAATCCACGATTTGGGATTTTGGAATTTGGGATTTGGGATTTGTGTGCCATCCGATCGCCCTCGCCCCTTGCTCCACGCACTCGCGCAATCCGCACGTCTCAATTATTTCCGGATGCGGCGCACGACCTTCGCTCCACGCTTTCGACGTCGGCAATTCGTCGCCGGCTTTCACCGCGTTCATCAAACGAAATTGCAACGGATCCAAATTCAACGCGCGCGCG
>JACQEA010000420.1 GCA_016200825.1 Chloroflexota bacterium
GGCGCGCCCGAAGGATTGAGTGAGCTCGGAAAAAAGTTATTGCCGCGCTTGAGCGGAGTCGGAATGATTCTCGACGCGTCGCATATGTCGGAAGCCGCGTTCTTTGAATCGCGCGATTTGTTCGAGGGGACGCTGATTGCGAGTCATTCGAATTGCCGCGCGTACGTGAATACGGATCGGCAATTGAGCGATGAAATGATTCGCGAAATTGTGAAACGCGATGGCGTGATCGGCTCGGTGATTTACAATCGGTTCATCAAGCAAGGTTGGGACAAATCATCGCGCAAAGAAGACGTGACGCTCGCGGATTTAGTGCGGCATGTTCAACGCGTGTGCGAGATCGCGGGCGACGCGCGACACGTCGGCATCGGCACGGATTTTGATGGCGGGTACGGCGCGGAATCTATTCCCGCGGAATTGAACACGATTGCAGATTTGCCGCGCATTGCGGACGCGCTCGCCGCCGCGAAATTTTCCGACGCGGACATTGGAAATTATTTCAGCGGCAATTGGTTGCGCGTGTTGCAGCGCGCTTTGCCTGCGTAAAAAAACTTTCACCACAAAGAACACGAAGAACACAAAGAAAAATAAATGTACCACAGAGAACACAGGGGACACAGAGTAATGCAATTGTTTTTTCTCTGTGCTCTCTGTGCCCTCTGTGGTTGATTATTTCTTTCTGTTTTGATAATATGAACCGCGTGCCTCACATTCAAGTCGAACATCTTTCCAAGTACTACCAAGTTCACCAAAAAGAAGCGGGCTTTGCTGGCTCGCTCCGTTCATTCGTCGCACGCAAATACAAAGACGTGAAAGCGGTTGACGATATTTCGTTCGCGATTGACGCGGCCGAAATCGTCGGCTTTCTCGGACCGAACGGCGCGGGCAAGACAACGACGCTCAAAGTTTTATCGGGCTTGCTCTATCCAACGCGCGGCATCGCGCGCGTGCTGGGCTTTACGCCGAACGAGCGGCGCGCAGAATTTTTGCGGCAAATTACTTTGGTGATGGGACAAAAGCAACAATTGAATTGGGATTTGCCTGCAATGGATTCGTTTTTGGTGAATCAAGCAATCTATGAAATTACAAATGACAAATTTCAAATTACAATGGATGAATTCACGGAACTATTGGATCTAAAAGATTTGTTGAAGAAGCAAGTCCGCAAGTTGTCGCTCGGCGAGCGGATGAAATGCGAACTCGCCGCCGCGCTGTTGCATCGCCCGCAAGTTTTATTTCTCGACGAGCCGACGATTGGCTTGGACGTGACGATGCAAACAAAAATTCGCCAATTCATCGCGGAGTACAACGAGCGGCACGGCGCGACAATTATTCTGACGAGTCATTATATGGCGGACGTGACCGCGCTCTGCAAGCGCGTCATCGTGATTGATCACGGGAAATTGTTGTACGATGGCGATTTGCATGCGCTCGCGGAAAAAATCGCGCCGCATAAATTGATTCGCCTTGAGTTCGGGCAGGCGTTGAACGGTCAACGCTTGGAAGATTACGGCGAAGTTGTGAAAACGCGCGGACAGCACGCAGATTTGCTTGTCCCGCGCGATGCAACGTCGCAAGTCGCGGCGCGATTGCTGGCGGAACTGCCAATTGCGGATGTGACCATCGAAGAGCCGCCAATTGAGGATGTGATTACACGCGTGTTTGAACAAGCGGCAAAGGCGCGTGCAGAACGCGGCGAGGCGAAGGAAGAAGAGAATTGGGGAGAGGAGTGAATGAAGAATTCCAAAAGTGTTTGGCAAATCGAATTCTTTGAGTTACAATTGTATGCAAGTATGCAGAGGAGGAATTCATGACAAAGGTACAAGAAATTCAAACCGCGATTGAATCACTCCCGCGTGAAGAATATATTCGCCTGCGAAAATGGTTTTCTGAAAGAGATTGGGAGCAGTGGGATACGCAAATTGAAGCGGATTCAAAAGCGGGCAAGTTGGATTTTCTTATCCAAGAGGCAATGGAAGAAAAATCAAAGGGCCGCTTGAAGGAACTCTAATGCATCGCGCGACGCGGCGATTTTGGGAGTTCTACAACGAACTGCCTGATGTTGTTCAAAAGATTGCCCAAAGAAATTTTGAATTTTTGAAGAAGGATTCTAAACATCCTTCTCTTTATTTCAAAAAAGTTGGCAAGTTCTGGTCAGCACGTGTGGGATTGGATCATCGCGCGCTGGCGATCGAAGATGGCGAGGATTTCATCTGGGTTTGGATTGGCGCGCACGATGAATACGACCGAA
>JACQEA010000435.1 GCA_016200825.1 Chloroflexota bacterium
CTTGACGAAATAAGTTCAATATGTTAATGTGTGGTTAACATATCCGGGATACCGGAATTCATAAGGGAGCTATGAAGTCTGACGGCACGATCATTGGGACGCCGAAGTCGCGTCAGACTGAGCCAGTGGCGCAACCGACCGTAAAAATTTTTTTCGCGGTCGGTTTTTTATTTTAGCAGAGCACCTGAAGGGAGGTCGCAACCCAATCGAGATTTCATACATGACATCACGCGACTCACCACTGCTGATCTAATACGCGGACATTCCATTTCCACCAGGAGAGAAAATAAAATGAAGACGTCAACAAGAATCATATTAGCCGCCGCGCTGTTGGCGCTGGGACTCGGCACCCGCGCCACACCCGCATTGGCGGCAGGAGGTTGTCCTTCCATACAAGCGATTGGAAACTTCCTTCCATCGAATCTCGTTAGCGGCGCATTTACGATCAGTACGGTCACCAATCCTAACGACACCACCACGTATGTTTTTGATTCGCTCGTGAACGAGAATCCGTCGGATGGCGTGCCGGGGTTAATCGCGTATTGTGTTTACCCTGCCAACCCACCCGGTAATCCAAATAGCGCGACGGCACAGGCAACTGGCGCCGATGGATCTTTTTTTCAGACAAGTTTTGGCGCCATTCAAGGATTTTTCGCCTTCACACGAAACACTGGCAACCCCAGTAACATCCCGCTCGATGGAACGACGGGGATTACAATTGGTACCGCGACATGGACCGGCGGCGCCCCATCCGCTCAGACGATCTTGCTTCACATCAACGATGGCGCCGAATGCGCGAGTCTTTACGGTGGCACTTCGAGCACCTGTTTCGTCCAACCAAGCGGCTCGACGACGACGAAACTCTGTAATGGCAATCCCGCCTGCAAGCAAGTTATCATAGACGAAGCGCTAACAACCAGTCCCTTGACCGTACCCGCGTTCACCTACCTCCATATCCGTTACCTGTACGTGATGGTCAACCAACCGACGAACACCGTTCTCATGACATTCCTACCGCCTACTCCCAAGACGCAAGATATCAATAGTGGCGGGGCTAAGGATTATTTTGGTTGTGAGCAGATACCGGATCCAGCAAGCACTCCTGGTGGTGGAGGCACATTCGCCAATTATCAAAGCACCGGGTTCACTCTGAATCTAACTGTCGCCAAGGCGACGGCGACATGCGACCAGAGCCGCTTCATCTTTACAGCACCCACACCAATCGTCCTCGCGCCGGGTCAATCCAGGACATTCACCATAGATATGGTCACCCGGAAAAACAAAAGCAACAAGTATGAATACACATCCGTGGGTCCACACTTTCTCAACTCAGGCTTTACGGTCAAATGGTTCCAGTCGGATGACGGCTTACTGCACAGTTTCACAACGGGCAGTATCACCGTTAATGCAGTGAATCCGTAGCGCTTGCCGTCTTGGATTGCGCCAAATAGCGCGGTGTTTGTCGTCAAGGGGGGTTAGAAAGTTCTCTAGCCCCCCGATTGTTCGCGGCGAAGGAGAAAACAAACGCGTTCAAGATGTCATAGAGTTGTAATCTCAATCAGTTGATTTTGGTTGGAAATGATATTATAATCTGTTGCAATAAGTCTAAAAATCGAATTGGTTCTTCGCGGGGGCAATGAAATCTGACTGCTGGAAATTGGGTCGCCAATATCGTCAGATGGAGCCAGTGGCGCAACCGACCGTAAAAGTTTTTTTTCGCGGTCGGTTTTTATTTTTCCAAAAAATCGCCGCGAAATATGGAGGAATAATGTTTCGCAAGATCATTTTCGTTGCCCTCGCGTTTTTTGCGCTGAGTGTTTTCATTGGCGATCCACAGCCCGCCGCCGCGCAAAATGTAAACGGCACTACGTTGAGCGCGACTAAGTCCGCGGACGGGCACTGGCTGCGGACTTTTAATTGGACAATTTCTAAAACCGCGAGTCCGACCTCGCTCGATATGTTCCGCGGCGACAGCGCGAGCGTAAGTTATACGATTACTGTCACCAAAGATAGCGGCACTGACTCGGATCGTGTTGACGGACAAATCTGCGTGACGAACGGCGGAAATTTCGCGACGCAAGATTTGCAAATCGTTGACGAAGTTCAATTCAACACCGGCAATCAATTCCAAACCTTGACGACCTCGCAAGTTAATCTCGCCGCGAAACCAATTCTCGCCGCTGGCGAAACGTTTTGTTATCCGTACAGCATCACCTTTAATCCGGTCACCGGCGCGGCGTATCGCAATGTCGCGCACGTGACGATCACCAATCACGCCGGCTGGCAGCCCGGCAACCAGAATTGCCCCGGACCGGCGTTGTGCCCCTTTGGTCCCGATCCCAAAACAGATTTCACTCTCCCCTCTTCGCCCGATCAGTTTGTAAACAATTCCGTAACAGTGAGTGACACGAATGGACAATCGTGGACATTCAGCGCGGGCGGATCGCAAACGTATTCCAAAACTTTTTCGTGCGACGCGAACAATGGCGCGAACAATAACACCGCGACCATTCGCGAAACCGGACAATCGTCCAGCGCGTCCGTTACGGTGAACTGCTACGCGCTCCAAGTGTCGAAAAATGCGTTTACCTCGTTCACGCGCACATTCAAATGGACGATTGCGAAATCCGCGAATCCGACGACGCTGAATATGTTTCGCGGCGACAGCGGTAATGTGCAATACACCGTTGCGCTGACTAAAGATTCCGGCACGGACAGCAATTTCGTCGTCGCTGGCGCGATCAGTGTCAAAAATCCCGCGCCGATCGCGGCGACGATCAATTCCGTGGCCGATGTCGTTTCGACCGGCATCAACGCGAATGTAACGTGCAGCGTTTCGTTCCCCTACTCGCTCGGCGCGGGACAAACGCTCACTTGCTCGTACCAATCCAGTTTGCCGGATAACTCGACGCGCACAAACACCGCGACGGCGACGTTGCAAAACACACCGAGCGGCACAACGAATTTTTCCGGCAACGCGGCGGTTGATTTTAGTTCTGCCAACATCAACAAAGTAAATGATAGCGTGAACGTGAGCGACACGAATGGACAATCGTGGGCGTTCAGCGCGAGCGGATCGCAAACTTACAGTAAAACTTTTTCGTGCGACGCGGATTCCGGCGCGAACAATAACACCGCGACGATTCGCGAAACAAATCAATCGTCCAGCGCAAGCGTGAACGTGAACTGCTACGCGTTGCGCGTGACGAAAGATGCGAACACGCGGCTCACGCGTACTTTCGGTTGGACGATCAACAAGACGGCTTCACCAACATCGCTCGATATGTTCCGCGGCGATAGCGGCAGTGCGCAATACAATGTCTCGGTTACAAAAGATAATGGAACGGATAGCAACTATGCGGTGCTTGGCGTGATTCGCGTCAATAATCCCGCGCCGATTCCCGCCAAAGTCAACACCGTCGCGGATGTAATTTCGGGCGGCGTTCCGGGAAGTGTAAGTTGTGACAGCGCGTTGCCGGCAACCATCGCCGCTGGCGGAACGCTGACGTGCGCGTACAGCGCGGCATTACCGGATGCAACCACGCGCACGAACACTGCGACTGCGACTCTGCAAAATTCACCGAGCGGCACAACTGATTTTTCCGGCAACGCGAGCGTTGATTTTTCCAGCGCGATTGTTACGAAAGCCAACGACAGCATCAACGTGGACGATACGAACGGACAATCGTGGGCGTTCAGCGCGAGCGGATCGCAAACGTACAGCAAAACTTTTTCGTGCGATGCTGATGCGGGACGCAAAAATAATACCGCGACGATTCGCGAAACCAATCAATCGTCCAGCGCATCTGTCAATGTGAACTGCTACGCGTTGAACGTGACAAAAGATGCGCGCACGTCGTTCAAACGTACGTATACATGGACGATCGCGAAAGCGGCCGATCAAACTTCTTTGACGCTCGCGCTCAATGAATCGTTCCTCGTGAACTATAAAGTCACGGTCAACGCGACCTCGCGCGATAGTGATTTCGCGGTGAGCGGCACAATCGCGGTTGTCAATCCCGCGCCGATCAGCGCGAAAATAAATAGCGTTGCCGATGTTGTATCGACCGGCATCGTGGCAAATGTGAACTGTGGTGTCGCGTTCCCGTACTCACTGGGCGCGGGACAGACTTTGACTTGCGCGTATAACACAAGTTTGCCGGACGCAACTACGCGCACCAATACCGCGACTGCGACTCTGCAGAATTCGCCGAGTGGCACGACAAACTTTGCCGGCAATGCGTCCGTTGATTTCACGAACGCAACTAGAACCGATGTAGACAAGAGCATCAATGTCAATGATTCTTTGCAAGGCGCGCTCGGTACGGTTACGGCCGGCGTTGATACGCTGCCAAAAGTTTTCTCGTACGCGCGCTCGATCGGAGCGTACTCGACCTGCGGCAGTTACATCGTCAACAACGTCGCGTCGTTCCGCGCGAGTGATTCCGGCGCGAACGGCAGCGCATCGTGGACAGTGAATGTGAATGTACCCTGTAAAGGGTGTGCGCTGACAATCGGTTATTGGAAAACTCATGCCGGATTCGGACCGCAAGCCGACATGGTCACGCGATTGTTGCCACAATGGCTCGGCACTGCGGGCGGCGCGAAGAGCGTCCAAGTAACCACTGCATCGCAAGCGGTGACGCTATTGAGTATGAGCAGCGACTCGTCGAATGGAATCAATAAACTATACGCGCAACTGCTCGGCACAAAACTGAATATCGCGAACGGCGCGGATGGATCAACTGTTTCCAAGACGATCAGCGACGCGGACAAGTTCCTTGCGACGCACAACGCGAACGATTGGAGCGCGTTGAGTAGTCGCGATAAGAACACCGTCCTCGGTTGGGCTTCGACTCTGGACAACTATAACAATGGCTTGATCGGTCCAGGTCATTGCTCGCAGTAAAGTAAACAAAGAACCAAAACTCCCGCAGGGCGCAAACCTGCGGGAGTTTCTTATTTCTAGTACCGCTGACTCTCTTGAACGCGCGCGCCCATTGAGTTATCATAGCCAAGAGCAAGGGAGCATTTGCCCCTTGTCATTTGTTCTATTTAAGAGTAAAATAATTCTAAATTCACGGGAGCATAATTATGCGGCGTGGCGGAAGAATTCTTGTCCTTTTTGGAATCGTGCTTGGGATTATGACGGCCGGCGGAACGTTTCTGGTCTTGAATTCCGCCCAACCATCCGCGCAAGCGGTCGCGACTAAATCCGTCGTCATCGCGTTGCAAAATATTCCGGGCCGATCCGAAATCAGCGCGGAAGCAATCGGCAAAGCAGATTGGCCCGAAGCCGTCGTTCCGCTCGGTGCATTTGAATCTAGCGGCGATGTGATCGGCAAGCTCGCGCTCGAAAATATTTTTCCGGGCCAAATTATTCTCAGCCCGATGATCATTGACAAGACCAAAGTCAAGGAGACGCGCTCGAACGCGTCATTTTTGATTCCCGAAGGCAAAGTTGCGGTCGCGTTTCCGGTGACTCCGCTCTCCGGCGTGTCGGGCGCGTTGCAAGCCGGTGATACCGTTGACCTGTTGTTGACGCTCGCCCCACCCAAAGAAACCGTCGCGGCGGCGAAAACTTCTACCAACCCATTCGATGGATTGCCGGTGACGCAAAAATTTCTGCAAGATATATTGATTCTGCAAGTTGGAAATTGGCCCACCGGCACCGCCGCGGACAAACAAGCCCCTGCCGCCAGCGTCATCACCGTCGTCGTAGATCACCAGGACGCGATTACGCTCAAAGCCGCGCGCGAACAAGGTGTGATTGAACTCGCGTTACGCAAAGCCGGCGATCACAAAGTTGTGCAAACTGAGCCGGTGACGTTGCAATATTTGGACAAACGCTTCAATTTCAAATTGACGACCAGCGGCCGCTAAACACAACAAAAATTTAGTTCTAAAGGGAAGCTTTGCCTCCGACTACTCCGGCTGAAAAAATTCGCGTGCTGGTGGTGGATGACATCACCGAGACGCGCGATAACATTAAAAAACTTTTGTATTTTGAAGACGATATCGAAATTGTTGGGACTGCCGGCAGCGGAGAAGAAGGCGTTGAAGCGGCAGGCCGTTTACAACCCGATATCGTCTTGATGGACATTAACATGAAGGGCATGGACGGAATTACCGCGAGTCAACTGATCTCGTCCAAATTTCCAAATGTCCAAGTCATGATGATGTCGGTGCAAGGCGAATCGGATTATCTCCGTCGTTCGATGCTCGCCGGTGCGCGCGAATTTTTGATCAAACCATTTTCCGGTGAAGATCTTTCAAAAAGTATTCGGCGCGTCCATCAACTTGGACTTTCGCGCCGCCCCGCGATCACGGCACCGCCCGCGCAACCGGTTGGGCCCGCAGCAACGGTTGCGCTTCCGCCGCCCGCCGCGAAAGGTGGAAGAATTATCGCGGTCTTTGGCACGAAAGGCGGCGTGGGCGCGAGCACGATCGCGGTCAATCTCGCGGTGGCATTGCGCGAAGAAACTAAAGAACGCGTCGCATTGATTGATGCTAATTTTGAATTTGGTGATTGCGGCGTGTTATTGAACTTACCGACGAATCGTACTATCGCCGATCTAACTGGACCCAACATTGACATTGACGAAGATGTGGTCAACGGCACAATGGCAGGTCACGCGAGCGGAGTCAAAGTTTTGCTCGCGCCGCCGCGTCCCGAAATGGCGGAACTCGTCAGCGGCACACTCGTGAAAAGAATTTTGGAAATTTTACCAAAGATGTTCGATTATATTGTCGTGGATGTCTGGAAAACATTTCACGAATCTATGCTGGCGTTTCTGGACGCGGCGGATCATATTCTGCTGGTCTCCTCCGCCGAAATTCCCGCGATCAAGAACGCGAAATTATTTTTTGAATTGAGCGACGCGCTGGGCTATCCACCCGAAAAAGTTTTTTTCGTTCTGAACAAAGAAGACGGGCGCAGCGGCATCAGCGCGCGCGATATTGAAGCCAGCGTCAAACATTCAGTGCGTGGCACGATTCCGCGCGATGAACGCACGACCATCCTCGCGGTAAATCGCGGTGCGCCGTTTGTGACCGGGCAACGCAATTTGCCGTTGACCCAAGCCATTTTGAATCTCGTGCGAACTTTTCGCAAAGCGATGGAAGAAACCGCGTCGGCAAAAAAAGCGCGCTAGTCTTGGGATTTTGTAAAGCCAGAGGTAATGTATGTCTCTTTTGAAGCGAATTGAAAAATCAGGCGCCACTCCCGCGACGCCCTCGTCGCCTTCAAGCTCGGGCGGATCTGCGCCGCCGGATGAATTGCGCCGCCGCCAAGCGCCCGCGCCGCCGCGCGATGCGTATGTGGATTTGAAATCACGTCTGCAACAAAAAATCGTCGCCGAACTGGATCCCAAACTTGATCTCTCTAAAACCGATAACGTGCGGCGCACGATTGAAGAATTATTCAACGCGCTCTTAGCGCAAGAAGATATTGTCGTCGCGCGCGCCGAGCGACTTCGGTTGTTCGAGGAAATTCTTTCAGAGATTCTTGGCTATGGGCCCATTCAGAAATTGTTGAACGACGACACGATTTCCGAAATCATGGTGAATGGTCCGCGCAATGTGTACGTGGAAAAACGCGGCAAGATCGAAAGAGTGGGAGTCGTATTTGATTCCGATCAACACGTGATGCGCATCATTGATCGCATCGTGTCGCCGCTCGGTCGCCGCGTGGATGAAGGGTCGCCCTACGTGGACGCGCGTTTGCCGGACGGATCGCGCGTGAATGTAATTATTCCACCGTTGGCGTTGATGGGCCCAACCATTACCATCCGAAAATTTTCGCGTATTCCGTTCACGCTCGACGATCTCGTCAAAAATGGAACGTTTACCACGGAGTACGTTGAGTTTGTCAAAGCATCGGTCTTTGGAAAATTAAACATCATCATCTCCGGCGGCACGGGCACCGGTAAAACGACCCAACTAAATATCTTGTCGAGTTTTATTCCAGAGTCAGAGCGCATCATCACGATTGAAAACGCCGCCGAGTTGCAATTGCGGCAAGAACATGTCATCACGCTCGAATCGCGTCCGCCGAATATTGAAGGCAGAGGCGAAGTGAGCATGCGCGATCTCGTTGTGAATGCACTGCGGATGCGCCCTGATCGCATCATCGTCGGCGAGGTGCGTGCCGGCGAAGCGTTGGATATGTTGCAAGCGATGAACACCGGTCACGAAGGTTCGATGAGTACGGTTCACGCGAACACGCCGCGCGATGCGTTGCATCGTTTGGAAACGATGGTGCTGATGGCGGGGATCGAATTGCCGCTCAAAGCAATCCGCGAGCAAATTGCGAGCGCGATCGACGTTATCATTCAAATCGAGCGGATGCGCGATGGTCAACGCCGCGTCGTTGCCGTGACCGAAGTCCAAGGCATGGAAGGCGATGTGTTGGTCACGCAAGAAGTTTTCAAGTTCGAACATGCCGGTCAGCAAGATGGAAAAATTTTGGGCCGCTTGAAACCCACCGGCGTTCGTCCGAAATTTATGGAAAAACTGGAAGCCGCAAATATTTTCTTGCCGCCAAATATTTTTGGTCTGGACAAGCGATTCTTTTCGTAGGAGTCCGGTATGGAACTCGCCTTAGGTTTTAGTCTCATGAGTTTTCTTTCGATCTTGCTTGTTTTTTTTGGGCTGGATCGAATATTGAGCAGTCGCACCAGCGTTATCGAATCGCGTTTGGATCGTTACGCGTCGCGCACCGCCGGGATTGAGAGCGAACTAACGACCAGCGGAGAGAAATCGCGCGGCGGACTTGCCCGGCTAAACAAGATCATCGGCTCACGCGGCGGATCGCAAAAATTAGCGACCGAACTCGCCCGCGCCGATCTCAAACTCACTCCGTCCGAATTTGTTTTGTTAAACGTTGCCACAACGTTAGCCGGATTCTTGATCATTCTTCTCGTCACGCGAACAAATCTAGTCGGTTCGCTTGTCGGCGGCTTGTTAGGTTTTTATTTGCCGCGCCTATACATTCGCCGTTTGCAAGCCGGTCGTCTCAACGCGTTCAACAATCAACTCGGCGATACGCTGGTCTTGCTTTCAAATTCACTTCGTTCCGGATATGCGCTTTTGCAATCCATGGAAACCGTTTCCAAGGAACTCGCGCCGCCGATGTCCGTCGAATTTGCGCGCGTCGTGCGCGAAATTGGTTTGGGTTTAGGATTGGAAGAAGCGCTCAATCACATGCTTCAGCGCATTCCCAGCGAAGATCTCGATATGGCGATCACGACAATTAATATTCAGCACGAGGTCGGCGGAAATCTCGCGGAAATTCTCGACACGATCGCGCATACGATTCGTGAACGCGTCCGCATCAAGGGCCAAATTCGCGCGCTCACCGCGTCGCAACGCATGTCCGGCAACGTCGTCGCGATTCTGCCGATCGCACTCGGCGCATTCATGACCGTTTTTAATCCGGGTTATATCGGACGCATGTTCACCGAATCGTGCGGCGTCATCATGCTCATCATTGGCGGCATCATGATTGTTTCTGGTTATTTTGCGATTCGCAAAATAACCCAGATCGAAGTTTAGGAGCGATAATGCCTCTCCTCCTTTCTCTCTTACTCGGCTTTTCAATCATTTTGATTTTTTTCGGCTTGAGCGTTCGTTCCGAACCGTCCGCCGTCCAAGCGCGTCTGCAAGCGTACGGCGCGCGACCGCGCACGCTCGCGGAGATTGAACTGTCGCAACCTTTTGGCGAACGCATTTTGTTACCATTGATTCGCGGCACTTCGGGTTTCATCTCACGCTTTGCGCCGCAACGCAACGTCGAAGAATTAAAACGCAAACTC
>JACQEA010000436.1 GCA_016200825.1 Chloroflexota bacterium
CTCGGTTGTGATTTGCATTGCGCGTATTGCCAAAACTGGGACATTTCGCAAGCCTTGCGCGATCCGGAATCCGGTCGCCCACCCACGCGTATTTCTGCCGAGCAACTCGCCGCGCGCGCAATCACAAACGGCGCGCGCGCGATTGTTTCGTCGTACAACGAACCGCTCATTACCAGCGAATGGGCCGTGGAAATTTTCAAGGTCGCGAAAGAACGCGGTTTGCTGTGCGCGTATGTTTCAAACGGCAACGCCACGCGCGAGGTGTTGGAGTACATTCGCCCGTACGTCTCCGCGTACAAAATTGATTTGAAATCCATGCGCGATAAAAATTATCGCAAGCTCGGCGCGCCGCTCGAGCATATTCTCGATGGAATCAAGTTAGTGCACGCGTTGGGATTTTGGTTGGAGATTGTCACGTTGATTATTCCCGGATTCAACGACTCGAACGAAGAGCTAATGGACGCGGCGCAATTTTTGCGCGCGCTCTCGCCCGATATTCCCTGGCACGTGACCGCGTTTCACAAAGATTACAAGATGCTCGATCCCGACAACACGGATGTGAAAACGCTCATGCGCGCGGCGGAGATCGGACAAGAAGCAGGATTGAATTACGTGTACGCCGGTAATTTGCCCGGACGCGTTGGTAATTACGAAAATACATATTGCCCCAAATGCAATACATTGCTCATTGGTCGCGTCGGTTATCTCATCACCGAATATTATTTGAGCGACGCGGGCGCGTGTCCTAAATGCGGCGAAAAAATTCCCGGCATTTGGCATTCATCGCGCGCGGATGTGAGAATCGGCGCGCCGGAGTTGTGGTGGACGCGCGCGCCGCGCGAAGCGTGAAAGGAGATCCACAATGTCTTTGCAAGAAATGATTCAGGTCTTGCCGCCAGAATTGCAAAATCAAGTTCGCGATTTCGTCGCGCGGTTGTTGGACGAGCGGCAAAAAAAACCGCGACGCAAACCTCGATTTCTCTGGGCAGGCGCATTAAAGGAACTGAATACGGAATATACTTCTGTCCAACTTCAGCATCAGATTGGTGAATGGCGGAGTGGCACACAATGAGGGTGCTTCTCGATACCAATATCTTTTTGGAAATCCTGCTTGAGCAAGAAAAAGCAGAGAACGCCAAGTTGCTCTTGATCCAAGTGGACGAGCACGAATTCTACTTGTCTGATTATTCGCTTCACTCGATTGGGCTAGCGTTGTTTCGTCGAAAGAAACACGAAGCATTTCGCCAATTCGTCCAAGAGATGCTGGTTGACGCCGGGATCGGGATTCTTTCACTTTACGCCGAAGACATGAACGCTGTCTCGGATGCATCTCAGAAATCCAATCTAGATTTCGACGATGCCTATCAACTTGCGCTGGCGAAGAAACATGATTTGAAAATCGTAAGTTTCGACAGCGACTTTGACAAAACCGAGCGAGGACGTTTGACGCCCGCACAGATCTTGAACCCCGGATAGCGGCGAAAAAATTTCCGGCATTTGGCATTCGTCACGCGCGGATGTGAGAATCGGCGCGCCGGAGTTGTGGTGGACGCGCGCGCCAAGAGCAGTGTAAAAGGAGTGAGAATGATGGAAACTAATATGCAAGCAATTGAAGTCAACGGATTCGTTGACGAAAACCATCAACTTCATCTTGAACAAGAATTGACGGTGAATGGACCGACTCGAGTCAAAGTCATTGTTCTCTACCCGCTTTCCGAAAACGGTGATGAAAGCGAATGGCTGAGTGCGGCGTCGCAGAATCCGGCTTTTGAATATCTGAAAGAATCTGCTGAAGACATTTATTCTACCAAAGATGGAAAACCGTTCCAGGACCAAGTATAGAGTCTTCCTTATTCCTTTTCCGTTCGACGATTTGTCTGCGAATAAAGTTCGTCCGGTTGTTGCCGTGACTGATGCAATTGGAACACACCGGCATGTCGTGTTTGCTTTTATCACAAGCCGCATTCTTCCCATCTATTAGAAACGGATTTGGAAATCAACGCTAGTGATCCGGATTTTGCGAAAACTGGCTTGCGCGTTTCATCAATACTCCAATTACATCGGCTGATGACGGCGACGACGACTCTCATTCAGCGCGAATTGGGCACACTTTCACCAAGCTTACAAAAAAGGGTCAATGAAAAACTGCGGCATCTCTTTGGATTGTGAATCCGCGATGATGGCTGGGCGTTTGAAGAAAATTGTTTTGCGCGGTCTCGATAAAAGGGAATAATCCTCATGCCTCTCATCCACTCCCTCCACGCGCGCGAAATTCTCGACTCGCGCGGCAATCCCACAATTGAAGTTGAAGCAATTCTGAATGATGGCGCGCGCGGACGCGCGAGTATACCGAGCGGCGCGTCGACCGGCGTACACGAAGCGCTCGAATTGCGCGACGACGACAAGAAACGTTTTGGTGGCAAAGGGGTTTTAACTGCCGTCGCCAACGTCAACACGACAATTGCCACCGCGCTGAAAAATTGCGATGCGTTCGATCAACGCGCGATTGACGCGCGTCTCATCGAACTCGATGGCACGCCCAACAAATCCAAACTCGGCGCGAACGCGATTCTTGGCGCGTCGCTCGCGATTGCGCACGCCGCGGCGGCATCGCAAAAAATTCCGTTATACAAATACTTGGGCGGCGCGAACGCGCGCGTTCTGCCCGTCCCGTTGCTGAATATTCTCAACGGCGGCGCGCATACGAATTGGCAGACAACCGATTTGCAAGAATTTATGATCGCGCCGGTCGGCGCGTCAAGTTTTCGCGAAGCGTTGCGATGGGGCGCGGAGATTTATCACGCGTTGAAAAAAGTTTTGAAAGACAAAGGATCGAACACCGAAGCGATTGAAGTGATTTTGCAAGCGATTGACGCGGCAGGATACAATGCGGGAGAACAAATCGCAATCGCGCTCGATCCTGCGGCTTCAGAATTATTCAAAGACGGCAAATACAATTTACAAAAAGAAGCGCGCGGGATGAGCGGCGCGCAGATGATTGATTTCTATGCCGAGCTTTGCAAAAAATATCCAATTGTCTCAATTGAAGACGGACTCGCGGAAGATGATTGGGAAACGTGGACGCAATTGAACGCGCGTCTCGGCGCGCGTACGCAGTTAGTCGGCGATGATTTGTTTGTGACGAATGTCGCGCGCTTGAAAAAAGGAATTGAACTGCGCGCGGCAAATTCGATTCTGATCAAATTGAATCAAATCGGCACGTTGACCGAAACGCTCGACGCGATTGAAATGGCGCACCAAGTTGGCTGGACGGCAATTGTCTCGCATCGTTCCGGCGAAACCGAAGACACGAC
>JACQEA010000437.1 GCA_016200825.1 Chloroflexota bacterium
AATTTGAATCCATCTCGAAAGGAACGCGAAATCATGAACGCAGCATTGCGACGTTTGAATTGCAATTAAACTTTCTAAAGGAGTCTCCAAAATGGATCCAGCACAAATGGCACAAGCAGTAACAACTTTTCTCGCGCCATTCTTGCCGTATCTAGTCAAAGGCGGATTAGCGGCTGGAAAATCAGCGGCGAAAGAATTGGGGAAAAAATTTGGCGCAGACGCGTGGGAGTACGCGGAAAAATTATGGGAGAGTATTCATCCCAAATTCGCGGACAAGCCCGCCGCTCAAGAAGCCGTAGAGGAATTTGCAAATAATCCTGAAGACGCGGACGCGCAAGCCGCATTGCGTCTTCAATTACGGAAGATTTTTCAGGAAGATCAGGTGCTGGCGCAAGATGTAAGCGCGTTGATAGAGCAAGCCAAAGCCGCGGGAGTTAACGTGATCGTGTCAGGGGAACGTAACATCGTCGCTAGAGATGTGACTAACACTACAATGATTACTGGCGACAATAACACTGTGAAGCGCTGAAATGAAAAGAGAAATTACGGTTTCTACTCAACCGCCGATAGAGCGCGCATTTCTCGTCGGCGTTGAAATCAAACGCGCGCATAATGATTTTTCGATTGAAGATTCGCTTGATGAACTCGAACGCCTCGCGGAAACGGCGGGCTTGCAAGTCATCGCGCGCGCGGCGCAACGCGTCGAGCGCATTCATCCCGCGACGCTGATCGGCAAAGGCAAACTGGAAGAGATCATCGCGTCGCGCGCGGAAATTCCGTTTGATGTTTTGATTTTCGACGAAGAACTGCACCCGAACCAACAACGCGAAATCGAAACAGCGTTCGGCGGCTCGGACATCAAAGTACTCGACCGTACTGCGCTCATCCTCGACATTTTCGCGCAACACGCGCGCACGAAAGAAGGCGCGCTGCAAGTTGAACTCGCGCAGTACGAATATCGTTTGCCGCGTCTTACGCGCATGTGGACGCATCTCGCGCGGCAAGCGGGCGGCGCGGCGGGTAGGGGAGGGACGGGCGGCGTGGGCTTGCGCGGTCCGGGCGAGCGGCAACTTGAAATTGACCGCCGTGAAATTCGCGCGCACATTTCGCATTTGAAAAAAGAAATCGAACGCGTGCGAACTCAGCGCGCGGAATATCGCAAGCGGCGCAAAAGGGAAGGGCTGCCGGTTGTCGCGATTGTGGGATACACCAACGCGGGGAAATCAACATTGTTGAACGCGTTGACTGATGCAAACGTTTTGGTTGAAGACAAATTATTCGCGACACTCGATCCAACGACGCGCCGCGTCAAGTTGCCCAGCGGATCGGAAGCATTGTTCACCGACACGGTTGGATTCATTCAGAAATTGCCGACACAACTTGTCGCCGCGTTTCGCGCGACGCTGGAAGAAATTGTACAAGCCGATATTTTGCTGCACGTGCTCGATGCATCGCATAAAAACGCGCGCGAGCAAGCGCGCGCGGTGAATGAAACACTCGAAGAGATTGGCGCAGGCGATACGCCGATGGTGATCGCGCCGAACAAAATTGATCGCGTCATTGCGAGCCGCACATTCGCGGAGTTTATCCTGAGCGAAGCGAATGGACTCAGTGTAAACTCCGTGTCGAAGCAATCTCCTAATTCCAATTCGGTGATTGCTTCGCCGCAAGACCCGCGCCTCGCAATGACGTTCAATGGTGTTACACAAGACGAAGATGGGGCAGCCGACATAATAAATATCTCCGCACTGAAAAAAATCGGCTTGGGGGAGTTGCTCGCGCGCGTCGAAGATTTGCTTGGCGAGAATCTCGTGCCGCTGATCGCGCGCGTGCCTTATCGCGCAAATGATTTGGTGGCGTTGTTTCATCAGCGCGGGATTGTAGAAAAAGAAAAATTTACAGAGCAGGGAACCGAGATTCGAGGTAGAATCGCGGCGAATCTGTTGTCGCGTTATGACGCCTACGCGCTAACGAAAAATGGCGCGGCGCGATCAAGCAATCGCGCTAGAAGGTCGGAGAGCGATTTTCGCAAGCGCGTGAGGTAGATGTATTTCGGCCTAAGCGATTCTTTCGTGTTGCTTCGTGTGTTTCGTGGATAACGATTATTGCGAATAATGTTTATGCAAGCTCGCGGAAATATTAATGCGCGTGAATTCGCGCAGCAGATTATTTGCAAGGACAATTGAGTGCGGCGAGGTATTTCAAGTGATAGGCGGGCAACTCTCAAAATTACCTTACGTCGAGTGATTTGACGAGTAAAAGTAATTATATTATACTTTCAATAACAAAGGTTATTACAAGTGAAACAAATCTATTGGAGACCATTTCGTGAAGACAATAACCATTGCCCAAATTTTGGATAATGCCCTATCGGAATCGGGCTGGAAGGATTTTTGTATCTATGTATTTCGCGACGACGATTTCGTTTTGTATGTTGGAAAATCGACACAGAATATCATTGATCGCCTCGAAGAGCATCTGGGATTAACCTACCGAGATCAAAGTCAGGTTGGCAGGCTCATAATGGAAAACGCTCCCCTATCGCGCTCGTGGTCTGTCGATTTGTTGACTCTCGAAGATTCTCTTCAGTTTGTTCGCGAATATTTCCCAGAAAGTATGGGGATCGACTTGGAGCTTGCCGAACGCGCAACAATTCTCAGGCACTCCCCTCCCCTGAATGGACAATCCAATCCCCATCCAAATGCTTTACCTCGCAAGTACACTACAAAGCGTGACGAAAAAATCAAAGCCGTAATCAAAAAAGTATTCAATGAGAAAAAGTAAATCTATTTCAATTCAACTTGCCACTGAAGGGTTCTTAGATGAATTGTCGGTAGGCAAACAACCTTATACGGTAAAAAGTTATGAGGTCTCGCTTCGACGCTTCCAAAAGTTCTTGGAATCTGGTCGCGCTATTTCATCTGACTCTGCAACAAACAAATTGACCGTGGATCATGCGATTGATTTTGGCAAATCATTACAAGGACTTGCACCTGCAACTATCCGAAATTACCTTGCAGCCATTTCCGAATTCTATCGCTATCTCTTTGCGCGTCGTCTTGTTGACGTGGATATGGCAGATCATCAACGATTATTTTCGTCGTTGAAACAAATGCGACCGCGCTCCTTTAATTTGCCGCGAGTTCCTACAGACGAAATGATTGATGCACTGATAAAAGCGGTCAGCGCGAAGGAGGATCCAAAGCAAAAGCAAGCGCGTGGTGATAGAGACCGCGCCGAACTCCGTAGATTTCGTGACATTGCATTATTGCTCTCACTTAAATCATCTGGGATGCGACTCGGCGAAGTGATCGGATTGAAACGAAGCGATTTGGATTATCGAAACAAGTCCGCCATTGTGACTGGCAAAGGCCGAAAACAACGGATTGTTTATTTTGATGATGCCGCATGGAATGCTTTGAAAGAATATTTAGAAACGCGTAAAGATGGAAGTCGCTCCCGTTCACTATCATATCTACCGGTATTTGCACGACATGATCGACGTTCTGGAAATCAATTATTGCCACTGTCGCGTCAGAGCGTCGAGCAATTGTTTGTTCGTCTCGCCAAGAAATCAAACCTTGACCCAAAGCCAACCCCACATTGGTTTCGGCATTGGTTTGCTACACAAATTTTGGAGCGGACCCAAGATTTGGCAGCGCTTCAAGATATGTTAGGACATGAATCTCCCGTAACAACTCGTGTTTACGCCAAAGTCTCGACCAAGCGATTGCGTCAGGTTCATCGCGTTGCATTTGGGGGAAGAAATGTGAATGAAGACGATTGAAGAAGTAATTCGAAATTACTTTCGCGATATTTTTGGATTAGAATCTGAGCAAACTGCCGAAACGTATGTCCAAGGAGTACGACGATTTGAAGAATTCTTAGCTACTCAAGGCATTGCCCAAAATAAACTAGTATTACATTTAACTCCTGAAATCTTCATAGCCTTTGCTGATTGGATTAGTGGGGTTCGCAATCGAATGAAATCCTTGACCCAATCAACAATCCAAGTTTATCTTTCTAGTGTCACTGGTTTTTACAAATATCTTCTGAGGGAACGCTTGATTGATTTTTCTGCTGGTGATTTGGAAAGGATTCGAGTTTCGTTCCATGCTTCTCGCCGCGGGTTCCAACGCACCTTGCCCAAACTGCCGCCGGAAGAAGCGATCAACGCGTTGCTCGCCGCGGCGCGGCGCGTCAAATCAAATCCAAAAAAACCGCGCGTGGAACTCGCGCGCTTGCGAAACATCGCGATGATGGAAGCGTTGCGCGCGTCCGGAATGCGCGTGGGTGAATTGGTTGGATTGAAACGCGACGATCTCGATCATCGCGCGCGTACGGCGCTGGTCACCGGCAAAGGCGATAAACAACACGTGGTTTTTTTTGATGAGCCCGCGTGGGACGCGCTTGAAAATTATTTGCGCGCCCGCGCCGACGGCGCATCGGGTCGCGCGCTGCATCAACTCGCATTGTTTGCGCGGCACGATCGACGCGCAAGCTGAAAAATTTTGCCGCTCACGACCGACGCGGTGCGTTTAGTATTTAGCGAATTGGCGCACGCGGCGGGAATCGAAATAACGATGACGCCCCACTCGTTGCGGCACGCGTTCGCGACCAAATTGTTGGATGCCACCGGCGATTTGGCAGTCGTGCAAGATATGTTGGGTCATTCGTCGCCGACAACGACGCGCATTTACGCGCAGGTATCCTCCAAACGAATGCGCGAGGCGGATCGCGCCGCGTTCGGATCGCACGCCGCAGATAATTAGAGCGAGTATGCAAAATCTTCCTGAGGCGTTCTGGAACGTCAGACAAGCAACATTTTTCAGTGAAGCGAATTGCAAGAAATCTATTTGCATACTCGCTCTAGGATTAATAAATTCTAATCCACCTTTAACGCGCCCTGATTGTCGCGGTTATAAATCTATGTTAGAATAGCACGCGTTGAATTGGAAAGGACAAACTCTATGCGCTCTGTGTTGCAATTACTCGTTATGCTCTTGCTCGCATTTCTAATTATTCTGATGTCATACTTCGTCGGCTTTGGCGTGAACTATGTGTTGGTGCGCGGTCAAACGACAACGCTCGATGTTCCGAAAACATTTGGCGTATTTTGGGAATCGTGGCGCATTATCAAAGATCAATTCTACAGTCCGATCCCTGGGTTTGAAACGATGGCGCACGGCGCGATCAAAGGCATGTTGCGCGCGCTCGATGATCCAAACACCGTTCTCGTTGAAAAAGATACCGCCAAACAAGAACAATCAACCTTACGCGGCGAGACCGGCGACATCGGTTTGAACCTCGATGTGCGCAATCGTCTCTTGCTGGTTGTCTCGGCGATTCCAAATTCACCCGCGGATAAAGCCGGGTTTCGCTCCGGCGATATTATTTTGAAAATCGGTCCAAAAGATTTGCCGATTGATATTACCGCGCAAGAAGCCGCCGTGCTGTTGCGTGGTCCGGTCGGAAGCAAAATCATGGTGACGTTCCGGCGCATCGGCGAAGAAAAAACGAACGATCTTGAATTGACGCGCGAAAAATACGCGCTGCCAACGGTCGAATCGAAAATAATTCCGAACACGACATTTGGGTACATCAAGATTTCTTTAGAGACCGCCGAAACCGCGAACGAATTTGCGCGCGAATTGGACAAGGTCAAAGCGCAAAAAGCAACCGCGATCATTCTCGATCTGCGCAACAATCCCGGCGGTTTATTCCCCGACCCCGTGCTCGACATCGCGGGTCAATTTCTGAAAAATAGCGAAGTGGTGGTGTACGAAAAATATCGCGACGGTTCGGAAAAAGCGTACAACGCGGGAAGCAAGCGCGGGGCGGCAGATTTGCCAGTCGTCGTTCTCGTGAACAATGGCACCGCGAGCGCGGCGGAAATTCTTGCGGGTGCGTTGCGCGATAATAAACGCGCGGTCTTGATCGGTGAGCCGACGTACGGCAAAGGATCGGTGCAAACGATCCGGGATTTGAGTGACGGCGCGTCGTTGCACATCACCGTCGCGACGTGGTATACGCCCAACAAAAAATTAATCGAAGGCACCGGGCTTTCGCCGGATATTTCGGTGCCATTGACCGATGACGATATTCAAAAATCTTTCGATCGCCAACTCAATCGCGCGATTGAATATTTGCAAAAAGGCGCCTAGCCCGACGCGAGCATTTCAAATTCGTGGGTCGTAAGGAGAAGAAAAAATGATTCGTGGCATTGTGCGGATCGCGCTGATGACAATCTTCGCGATGATTTTGGTCGGCGGCGCATTTCTCGGCGGCTTTGCGACCAGCCGCCAAGTTTTTCCGCCCGCGCCCTCACCGGATGGTGGCGCGCCCGCGGAATGGAAAACAAATATCCCGGTGTTTTGGGAAGCGTGGAAATATGTGCATCAAGATTTTTACAAAGCGCCGGACGACACCGAACTTTCTTATGGCGCGGTGTACGGCATGGTTGAATCATTGGGCGATCAACACACGCGCTTTGTTGATGCTAAACGCGCGCAAGTTGTTGACGCGGGATTGACTGGTTCGTTCGAAGGCATCGGCGCGACGGTCGAGATGCGCGAAGGTCGCTTAACTGTCGTTGCGCCGATCACCGGATCGCCGGCGGAAAAAGCCGGCATCGTCGCGGGCGATGTGATTATCAAAGTGAATGACACCGTCATTCAAAATATGGATGTCAATCAAGCGATCGCGATTATTCGCGGGCCCAAAGGCACGTCCGTCCGCTTGACGATTCAGCGCGCCAAGCAATCTAATTTTGAATTGACGATCATCCGCGACCGCATCAATGTGCCGAGCGTGACTTCAAAAATGATCGAAGGCACCAAGATCGCGTATTTACGTTTGAGCGAATTCAGCGCGCCGGCGCCGGAAGAAATGCGTCAGCATTTGACCGCGCTCATGGCGCAAAAACCGGCCGGATTGATTTTTGATTTGCGCAGTAATCCGGGCGGATACTTATCCGTCGCGATTGATGTGGCGAGTCAGTTTATCAAAGCCGGGCAACCGGTGATCATTGTCAAAGACAAAAATGGCGCGGCGAGCAAAACAAATGCGAATCCCGGCGGACTTGCGATTGATATTCCGTTAGTGTTGTTGGTGGATGGCGGCTCGGCAAGCGCGTCGGAAATTGTGGCGGCGGCGTTGAAAGATTACAAACGCGCGATGATTGTCGGCGTTAAAACGTACGGCAAAGGATCGGTGCAGACGCCGCAAAAATTGAGCGACCAATCTGAATTGCATGTCACGATCGCGCATTTCTTCAGCCCGCTCGATCACGACATTCACGAAATTGGAATTACGCCGGATGTCGAGATCAAAATCACGGACGATGATCGCTTTAACAAAAAAGATCCCCAGCTCGACAAAGCGATTGAAATTTTGAAACAGCAAACCGGGACGCGCAGTTATTACGTTCCGCTGTACGTTGAATTGACGATGGGAATTTGAAATACTGGGGCGACGGAAGCGTCGCCCCGCTTGTTATTGTGACTGTATGGCAGAAAATCTCAAAGTCGTTGCAACCAATCGCAAAGCATATCACGATTATCGCGTTGATGAGACGCACGAAGCCGGAGTGGTGCTGACAGGAAGTGAAATTAAATCGGTGCGCGCGGGGAGTGTAAATTTGCGCGATAGTTACGCGATCATTCGCGGCGGTCAAGTGTGGATGTTCAACGTTCACATCGCGCCGTACGAACCCGCGAGCCGCCAAAACGCCGAACCGTACCGCAATCGCAAGTTATTATTGCATCGCGCGGAAATTTTGCGGCTGATGGGTCGCGCGCAAGAGAAGGGCTTGACGATTGTGCCGCTGAGAATGTATTTGAAAAAGAATCGCGCGAAAGTGGAAATCGGATTGGTGCGCGGGAAGAAACAGTACGACAAGCGGCA
>JACQEA010000044.1 GCA_016200825.1 Chloroflexota bacterium
AAGGTTTGATCGATCCGCAGAAGCACATTAGGAGGGGACAATGGTAGTCGCGATTCAACAACCGATTCTCAAACAATCTCCAACCTCTAATCTCCAACCTCCAACTTCTAATTTACCGGAGACTTTACCGCAATATTTTCTTGCGACCGCGAAAAAATTTGGCGCGACGCGCGTCGCGATGCGCAAAAAAGAATTCGGCATCTGGCGCGAGTACACCTGGGCAGATTCCTTCGCGCGCGTGCATGATTTTGGTTTGGGGTTGGTCGCGCTCGGTCTGCAGCGCGGCGACAAAGTGATCATCATCGGCGATAACGATCCGCAATGGTATTGGTCATCGCTCGCGGTGCAATCCGTCGGCGGCATTGCGGTCGGCGCGTTCATTGATATGACGCCGCCCGAAGTGCAATACATCGCGACGCATTGCGACGCGGTGATCGCGATTGCCAAAGATCAAGAACAGGCAGACAAATTTTTGGAATGCCGCGCGCAACTGCCGCTGATTCGCAAAGTGATTTATTGGGACGACAATGGCATGTGGGCGTATCACGACGATTGGCTTGCGCGTTTTGCGGACGTTGAAAAAATGGGACGCGAGCTTGGCGCGCAGAAACAAAATTTATTTTCCGATCTCGTCGCGCGCGGCACGGGCGAAGATGTCGCGATCATGTGTTACACCTCCGGCACGACCGGCAATCCCAAAGGCGCGATGATTATGCATCGCAACTTGATTCACAGTTATATGGCGTATGACGATATCGAACCGCGCCGGCTCGACGATGAACATCTTTCGCTGACACCGATGGCATGGATTACTGAAAATGGTTTTGGCGTGACGCCGCATTGCATGATTGGAAATCCAGTTGATTTTCCAGAAGAAGTCGAGACCATGTTGGAAAATTTGCGCGAGATCGCGCCGCAGCAAGTTATCTTTGCATCGCGCTTTTGGGAAAATGTTGTTTCGCAAGTCCAAGCCAAAATGATGGACGCGGGAATTTTGAAACGCGTGACGTACAAATTATTTTTGCCGATTGGGTACCGTTACGCGGATCTCAACGCGCTCGCGAACACCGCGCATCAATCCAAATGGAAAAAATATTTTTGGCAGTTGCCCTATCAACTGGGCAATCTGCTCGTCTTTCATCCCCTGCGCGATAAACTCGGCTTGTCGCGCGTGCGCTCCGCGGTTACGGCGGGGGCGGTGCTCAGTCCGGATGTGATCCGCTTTTTTCACGCGATTGGCGTGAACCTCAAACAAGTCTACGGCTCGACCGAAATGATTTACGCGACCGTGCATCGCAATCACGCGATTCGGTTTGAATCGGTCGGTGAGCCGGTGCCGAGCGTGAATGTGCGCATCGGCGAGAATAATGAGATTCAAGTGAAAAGCCCCAGCATCTTTAAGGGCTATTACAAAAACCCTGAAGCGACTGCGAAAGCCCTGCGCGACGATTGGTATTATTCCGGCGACGCGGGCCATTTGGATCAAGATGGTCATTTGATTTATCTTGATCGCGTCGTGGACTTGCTCGACTTAGCTGGCGGAGAAAAATATTCGCCGCAGTTTATCGAAGGTCGTCTAAAATTTTCGCCGTACATCAAAGATGCGATGGCGCTCGGCGGCAAAGACAAACCCTTTGTTTCCGCGATCATCAATATGGATTTTGAAAATGTGGGACGATGGGCGGAACAAAAAAGAATTTCGTACACGACCTTCGCCGATTTATCGCAAAAAGTACAAGTGGCGGAACTGATTCGCAAAGATATCGCGCAACTCAATCGTTCGTTGCCGGAGAAAGCGCGCGTGAAACGCTACGTGTTGTTGCACAAAGAGTTCGATCCGGATGAAGCGGAGATGACGCGCACGCGCAAACTGCGGCGCGCGTTTGTGGAAACCAAGTACGCCGATCTCATTCACGCGATATATTCCGGTGCGGAGCAATTTATCACCGAAGCCGCGGTAAAATTTCGCGACGGTCGCACCGCCACGATCAAAACTGAAATTGCCATTCGGACATTGTTCTAAAAAAATTTGTGGAGTTATCAAGCCGCGATCAATCCCAACGAACCGAGCGAGATTGATCTCAGCAGTAAGGGCAAGATTGATGAGACGCTCGATTTGAGTGATGATAATCAAGTTGCCAAATAATTTTACGCGCGCACATCGCAGGAGCATGAACCAATGACGGTTCTTTTGCAATTGATTTTGTCCGGCATCATGGTCGGAAGTATTTACAGTCTCGTTGCGCTTGGCTTTGTGTTGATTTACAAATCCTCCGGCATCATCAACGTTGCGCAAGGGCAGATGTTGATGATCGGCGGATTTGTATCATGGACATTTTTGTCGGGGATTCAACTCCCGGATTCGCTCGCGACAATTTTCGGCTCCAAATATTTTCCTATTCCCATCGCGATCGCGCTCAGTGTCCTCGTCGCGATTTTGATGGGCTTGATCATCGAACGGTTGTTGTTGCGCCCGATGATCGGTCAGCCGATTCTGGCGGTCGTGATGATGACGATCGCGCTCGCCGCGTTTATGGACGGCATGACGACGCTGTTATGGGGCGCAGGCGCGCGCAATTTTCCAGAATTTATTCCGCGCACGCCGATTCGTTTGGGCGAATTGATTCTCTCGCCGCAACATTTGTTTGCGTTTCTGCTCGCGATCTTGCTTCTCGCCGGATTTACCTTATTTTTTCAGCGCTCGCACACGGGCTTGCAAATGCGCGCGGCGGCGGAAGATCATCGCGTGGCGCAGAGTCTGGGCGTGAATGTGACGCGCGTGTTTGCGATGGCGTGGATTATTTCGGCTGTCGTTTCAACGCTCGGCGGAATTTTGCTCGGCAGTATCAACGGCATCAATTTATCGCTGTCGTTTTTGGGTCTCAAAGTTTTGCCGGTTGTTTTGCTCGGCGGATTAGAATCCATTCCCGGCGCGATTATCGCCGGACCGATCATCGGCATTTTGGAAAATCTCGGAGTGGCGTATCTCGATCCGCTGGTCGGCGGCGGAATCAAAGAGGTCGCGCCGTTTTTTATTTTGCTGGTCGTCTTGTTGTTCAAACCGTACGGATTATTTGGCTTGCAGAGAATCGAACGGGTTTGATTGAACCGCCAAGACGCCAAGAAGTGTAAGAATATCAAATTAATTACTTGCAAGATGTTAGCCCAAAATAATTTTCGCGAACCTGACAAGGAGTTGGATTTATTAGCCCGTCGAGTAATCGACGCGGCAATTCAAGTCCATCGAACACTTGGGCCTGGTTTCTTAGAATCAGTTTACGAAGAAGCATTGTGTATCGAACTCAAAGCGCGCGGAAACTCGTTTGTTCGTCAAAAAGAATTCGCCGTTACTTATGGCATTCAAAAAATCGGCACAGGCAGAATTGATCTTTTGGTTGAAGAGAAATTAATTGTTGAGTTGAAAGCGGTTGATGCGCTTGTGCCGATACACACCGCACAAGTAATTTCGTACTTGAAAGCAAGCGGACTCCATCTCGGACTATTGATTAATTTCAACGTTCCCCTTTTGAAAGAAGGCATCAAACGAATTGTTTTCACAAAATAAATTTTTCTTTTCTTGGCGTCTTGGCGGTTCAATTTTTTTCGCGGAGTTGAAATGCTTCCAGCCGGTACTTTTAATACCACCTATGCCAATGACATGGCAATCATTCGCACGCGATTGCAATGGACGCTCTTTATCGCGTTCATGATTTTTCTGTTTGGAATTTTTCCGGGCGCGGTGGATGACTCGGTTCTAACGCTCGCGAACAATATCGCGATTGTTTTGATTGCCGTGCTTGGCTTGAATATCCTGACCGGATTGTGCGGACAGATTTCAATTGGGCAAGCCGCGTTTATGGGTGTCGGCGCGTATTTGCACGGCGTGATGGTCACCAAACTCGGATTGAATTTTCTGATTGCGATGCCGCTCGCCGCGCTGGGCACCGCGCTGATTGGGTTGCTGTTTGGGATTCCGTCTTTGCGCGTCAAAGGATTTTATCTCGCGATGGCGACGCTCGCCGCGCAATTTATTATCACATGGAGCATCGTCCATTCGCCGCGCCAAATTACCGGCGGCGCGGATGGTTTGCACGTCGCGGTCGCCTCGCTCGGCGCGCTGAAATTCGACGATGAGAAAAGTTTCTTTTACCTCGCGTTCCCCATCGCCGCGCTCATGATTTTTTTCGCGAAAAATATCGCGCGCACGCGCGTCGGGCGCGCGTTTATCGCGATTCGCGATAACGACCTCGCCGCGCAAGCGATGGGCATCAACCTGTTCCGTTACAAATTGCTCGCGTTCGCGCTCTCGTCTGCGTTTGCCGGCGTGGCGGGCGCATTGTGGGCGCATCATCTCGTCGTGATTTCGCCGGATCATTTTTTGTTGACCGATTCGATTTGGCAATTGGGAATGTTGATCGTCGGCGGACTGGGCAGTACGCTCGGCGCGATTCTGGGCACGGTCTTTCTGCTCACGTTGCGCGATTGGGCTGTGCCAACCGCCGCGCCGATTCTGGGAAAAATGTTTCCGCTCTTCCAACTCGATTTGTTCACGAGTCTCGCGCTGATGATCTTTGGCGTGGTGTTGATGGTATTTTTAATTTTCGAACCGCGCGGTCTCGCGCATCGTTGGGAAATTTTCAAAGCGTCTTATCGTTTGCATCCGTTCTCGTATTGAAGACGGACGACAAATGACGGAAGATTATCGTCCTCCGTCTATCGTCTTCGGTCTATCCAAAGGAGGTGATGCACAGCGATCTTCATTCCGAAATCCGAAATCCGAATTCCGAATTCCGAAATCGAAACAGGAGGAGAAGTGATCAAGCATTTCAAATTATTCGCGATTGTGTTGGCGATGATTATCGTCGTGGTCGCGTGCGCCGCGCCGCCAACGGCTGTTCCGCCTGCGCCGACAACCGCGCCGCAAGCAACGGTCGCGCTAGAACCGACGAAACCGTTAGGTCCGACCGCCACACCGGGCGGACGCTTTGTCAATATCGCGGTGCAATTCGATCTGACCGGATTTTACGCGCCGGTCGTCCGCAACGCGTTCCGCGCGGTGAATGATTACGTCGCCGAAATAAATTCCAAAGGCGGGATCGACGGCGTGCGCGTAGAATTGTTGTGGGCAGATCATGGCTTGAACATTCAGCGCGCGCAATCCGTCTACAAACGATTTGTGGACACCAAACCCAAACCGTTGTTCTTGGAAACCGCGTGGTCAACCGAAAACGAAACGCTCAAAGACGCGTTCGCCAAAGATCAAATGCCAACCATCGGCGCGGGCTTGAGCGTGCCTTCGATTCAACCGCCCGGATATATTTTCGTGATCCTGCCGGATTACGCGAGCCAGTTCGCGCTCTTTCTCGATTACGTGAAAGCGAATTGGAAAGACACGACGCGCAATCCCAAAATCGCGTTTCTCACCTGGGACAACGCGTATGGGCGCGCCATGTTGACCGATGAAACGAAAGCGTACGCGAAAAAACTGAGCGTTGATCTCGTAGATCCGGTTTTCATCTCGCTCGCTGCCGCCGACACGACGGCTGAATTACAACGTATCGCCGCGCTCAAACCGGATTACGTGTGGACGAATACGTTACCGGCGCAATTCGCCGTCGCGTTAAAAGATAACAAACGCCTCGGGTTGAATTTGCAATTCGTCGGCGTCACGTGGTTGACGCTCGAAGAAATTTTCGACAACGC
>JACQEA010000419.1 GCA_016200825.1 Chloroflexota bacterium
AGCCGAACAAAAAATCAAAAAGGGAAAAGCGGAAACATTGACAGTTGAGTTGGTGCGCAATCCAGATATTTTAGCGGATGTAAAAAGCGAAAAGCAAAAAGCAAAAAGCGGCAAGCCCTTTATGGTTGTTGGTTTTGCCGCAGAGACAAATGATCTGCTCGCGAACGCGCGCGCGAAATTAGACGCGAAAAATTTGGATTTGATCGTCGCGAATCCTGTGCCGTCGTCGTTTGCAAGTGAAATGGATCAAGCCACGCTGATCGCGCGCGGCGGCGCGGTCACAGAATTGCCGCCGCTGTTGAAGGAAGATTTAGCGGAAAAGATTTTAGATTTTGTCGCGGAAAAATTAAATTGATTCGGGATTGATAAACTCACATTACATTTATCAATCCGCGCTCTGCTTTCCGCCTTCAGCTTCCAGCGTTCTCTCGTCCTCTACAAATTTTTCTTCTCCGCCGATTATTTTCTTCACGATAAAACCCAATCCGCTCCAACCCTTGACCATCGCGATGCGCCGCGTGTCATCGCCGTCCCACTCTGCATTTTTCGGCACCCACGCTTCGCGTTTCAATTCGCCATTCACGTCGCGGAAAATTTCATTCGGGCGTTGACCGGGCCACCAATCCAAACCAATGTCTTCTTGAAATTCGCAATCGCGAAAATCGGCTTGCCATGGCAACGCCATGCGCGCGGACAAATGTCCGGGCGGCAAATTTTCGTTGATGCGAAACGGACGCGCGCGATCGTACGTTTCTTTTTCCAACATCACTTGACCAACTTCGATGCCGGGAAATCTGCCCGCACCGACGCACGCATCGAGCGCGGCGCGATCAAGCGCGCGCGGTTGCTCGTCCACTGAAATATTTTCAAACGAAATCGGCGCGGGTTCTGCGCCGTTCCAATCCGCGATAAATTTTCCTTGCGCCCACAGTTCCATGCGCTTGTATTGCGTTGCGGTCAACGTCACCGTCCCCGCGAGTAGATCGTTTTCCACGCGCGCGGGCAATTTGGGCATATTGCCGCCGCCGCCGCTTGGATTGCGTAACCGCTTGAAAATTTTCTCGCGATCCGCGCGCGCGTCTTCATCATCGCGCGATAACATCGCGACGCGCGAAAGAAAATGGCCGCGCTTGACCGGCGCGTGCCCGCGCGCGGACGAATCGCTGACCCAATGCATTTGCGACGTGCGGCGCAAAAGCGGAAAAATATCGCGCGTGAAAGACGGACGCGATTCATCCGTCACCGCGAGTGACGGTTCGAATTGCGCCATTTGATCGGACACAATATCGTAGAGCGTGATGATGTTTTCGATTTCGGGCGCGAAACTTGGCGGCGCAACCACGACCCACGCGGGATCGGCAGAAAATTTTTCGTTGGAATTTTTTAGGCGAATTGTCGCGCGGACGGGACCGTCGGAAATATCGTCGTGCCATGAATCATTGTTCGCGTAATTTTCAAGCGGCACGCCGGGCGGAACGGATTGCGATTTACCAAAACCACCGAGAACAATCAAGCGACCCATTTTATCTGTGAGCAAATCGCCCAAATCAACGCGCAATCCCAGAAAATTTCCGCCGACGCGTTGCAGTGTTTTACGCGCGCCCGAAATTTTTTGCGCGCCCGCGTCGATCACGAGTTTTTCTTCAGCGACACTTGCGTTGCGTCGCTCGCTCTTGTTGAATCCCAGCGCGGCGGCTTTGCGATTCGCGAGATGCACCGTCCATTCGATTTCCGCATCTTGCGCGGTGATTTCGCGGACGCGCGTCGTATTGCCGCGCGCGTCGGTTGTATATTCGTACACGCGGAATCGCGCGCCCTGACGTTTGATGCGATTGCGCGCGTCGCGAAATTTCGCGTCGGCGCGCGGCGTTTCATCGGCTTGCACCGGAATCGGCACGACGCGCGGCGCTTCGGGTCCGATGAAATAATCGTCCGGGCTATCGCCCACACGCGCGACGCCGATGGCGGGATGAATGCGATATTGAATTGGCAAGATGCTCCTTTTTAATTTTTAACCGCGCCCGTTTGCTAGACGCGCGGCGTCGGTAGAATTTTTTGCGCGAACATCGCCCAAGTCCCAAGCGCGAGAACCGCGAAAGACCATTGCCAGCCACATAAATTTACGAATTACGGAATCAAGCGGATTGATACGAGCGTCAACAAAAATCCGAGGCTCATTTGCAACGGCAGAGCGAGCGCGAGATCATTTGCTGCGAGCGGGATGAGAAAATTCGCGAGCGCGCCCAACAGCGCGCCGACAAAAAATATGATGTGCGTTGGAAAAATATCCGCCCGATTGAAAAACGCGGAGAGAAACGCGCCGGCGACGAATCCAATTTGCACGCTCATCGTCAGCCACGCGCGTCCATTATCGTCCGGATTCCACGCGGTCGTCAGCGTAGGAGCAACTGCCGACGCGGAAAACCACAAGCTCATCGCGAATAATTCCGCGAGCGCGAGAATAAATAGCACCCGCCATTTGAGTGACAAAGATATTTTCTCTCTAACTCTTATTGGAACTTCGCGACTAGACTCGTTTCGCAACTCTAAATCTTTTACCAGAACATATTATCATACTCAGACTTTTCGGGACTGGCTAAACTCAAAGAGATTTATTTTCCTGCAAAAAAGAAAAGATACAATGTCATTCTGAGCGACCGAAGGGAGCGAAGAATCTCGTTATTCACTATGAAATCAAGAGGGTCAACGAGATGCTTCGTTTCGCTCAGCATGACAATGATACTGGATCCCTTCGCAAGAATTTGATCTCTGCGCGATTAGCCACTCCCGACTTTTCGCAACGGTTGACAGACTCTATGGTTGACTTATAATTGGATTATCATTCAATTTTATTTTTGTAAAGAGTGGCGAGTAATTATTTCAACCGTGATCTCTAGTTTTTTCGCAGTGAGAGAAAGATTCACTGATTTAACAAGAACTCGTTTCAAAAACCCGAACATGTGTTTGTCATCCTTCGACTTCGCTCAGGACAAGTTTTCGAGCACATTCGCGGAGTTCATCCTGAACAATGTGAAGGGCTCAGTGTGAACTCCGCGAGAAATCTTCGAGCGGAAAACAAGATTTCTCGGTCACTTCGCTCCCTCGAAATGACAATTCAGTATTTTTGAAACGAGTTCAAGTCAAAAATAGAAGCACAGATTTTTTTAGTCGTCTAGACTAAAAGCGAAAGGAGAACCGCAATGCCAAACATGATCGGCAAAGCTGGGCGTCTGTTCGCGGATCTGAATCCCGGCAAGGATCTAGAAAAATTCACAATTGATAACGACTATCATTCGAAATATCCATCCATGTATTTCCAGGATCGCAAGTGTGATGTCCTCCCGATTCCCCCGCCGTCGATCAATCCACCCCGAATAAATTTAGAAGAGGTACTCTCCGACTCTTTCATTAATGAGATTAAGAATACAAGAAAAATCTCTTTTCACGTCTTGGGCGATTCCGGTTGCAGCGATTATGAAGAATATCTGGACGAACAGGGAATCGCGGATATGATGGTGGACGACGCGCAGCGGTATCCGATGCTAGCGTTCTGTTTTCACCTCGGAGATGTCGTCTACCATTTTGGCGAAAGCAAATATTATTACGATCAATTTTATTTTCCATTCCGCGCGTATGACCGACCAATCTTTGCGATTCCGGGTAACCATGACGGCATGGTGTACGCGGAAAATCAAAAGAGTCTCGAAGCGTTTCGTCGCAATTTTTGCGCCCGAAATCCGAACGACCCGCATGATGCGGAATCCATTTCGGATGCGAACGGCCAAGTCCGGAGACTAGCTCGCAGCGCGATGACGCAACCGGGCGTATATTTCACGTTGGATGCGCCAATGGTTTCGATCATCGGTTTGTACAGCAATGTACTCGAAGGTCCCGGAGTGATCGCCCCCAACGAAATCATCAGCTCAATTGGGATTGAGCAATATCAATTTCTGCAAAATGAACTCGAACGCCTCAAGCCTGAACACGATGCGGGCGAACGCGCGGTTATTTTGGCTGTTCACCACCCGCCCATCTCTCTCGAAATAATTCATGGGGATTCATCACGGATGTCGTCTGACATTGACCGCGCGTGTAGCAATGCAGACTTTTGGCCCGATGCCGTATTGTCAGGTCACGCGCATATGTATCAAAGATTTACGCGCAATATGCCACGGACTCGTCGCGCCTCTGCTCCAAATAACCAGGCGAGCCCGATTCAGATTCCGTCCATTATTGCTGGGAGCGGTGGTCACGCCAAGAGTTATCCTCACGAAAGCCTTCTCGGTCCCAAACCGAAAGAAATCGCTCAGGCAGATTATGAAAATATGATTCTACCAATCACGGAAGCGGGATATTTGGCATTGACCGTTGACATGACTCCTCCCAACAAACGCTTGACGATCCGATTCAACCGACCTCACCAGAAAATAATGTTCCGCAAAAAAGTAAGGGATGAGTTGGACGAAAAACGCGCGTTAGATCAAGTGACGGTCGATCTCGCGACTCGGCAAATTGTTCCGCCGCCGCCAACCTTCATCGCGTCGATGTTCGATTTTTTTAGACGGGGAGAAAAGTCCAATCCGATTTAGAAAACCTGACGCGGAAAAAATAATTTGATGCTTCCAATATGATCCGACTTGATTCGTTGAACTATCACGATGATGAGCGCGATTATTTCTCGCGCTCTTTTTTTTCTTTGGCTATCCTACGATTTGTTCGCGTAAGCGACCGCGTCTTCCCAAGACATCGCGCTTCCCTCCGCCCACGCATTCGTAAATATTTTTCCATCCAGTTTGGCGCGCAGAATCGAAACATTCCGATCATGCTCGGCGCGACGTTCTTTTTCAACCCGAAACCCGCTATCATCAAAGAGCGACTCCATTGCCGCAAAAAGACGCGCGGCGCGATCAAATTGTTCGCCAAGCAAAGCCACTTGCGCGAG
>JACQEA010000422.1 GCA_016200825.1 Chloroflexota bacterium
CCGCGCGCGAGAAATTCCAGCGCGTCCGCCGCCGAATTTCTTTTGTGCAATTTCGCGAGCGCGCGCTCAATCGTCGCATCGTCCGCGATCAAACGAATGTATTTCACTTGTGTGGGGCGCGCGCGCGCGGGTTTGATCGCGGTGCGTTTTTGCAACACGCCGCGCCGTGCGAGCGGTTCGACGCTTGCCTGCAACGCGCGCGGCAAATCGCGAAAACGAATTTCAGTTTCCGTCTCCAACAATTCCGCGAGTTCCTTTTGTTGTCCATTCAATTCAAGTGAAACGTTTGGCGCGCGCGAAATGAAAACGTCGGTTTCTTGTTCAATGCCGGGCGGCAAAAACAATCCAATCGCGTCGTTGAGCGAACACAGATACGTGCGCGCGATCCAACGCGCGAGGTCGAGCCGCGCGGGATCGAGCAGTGGATTGAGATCAACAATTTCATCAATCGGTTTGGTTTGCTCGACGGGCGACGTATCGCTGAACGCGACGACGATTCCTTGCACGCGGCGCGCGCCAAACGAAACCCACACCAATTGCCCGCGTGCGATTTTGTCCGCGAGATGCGCGGGAATCGAGTACGTGAATGCGCGCTCGCGCAAAGATTCCGCGGGCGCGGTTTCATCGCCGCGCGGGCGCGTGATCGCGCCGAGTGGAATGTTGACGACGACCTGCGCGTATTTTAGATTTCGGATTTCAGATTTCGGAAATTGGATTTCCAAATGCGCTCACTCTCGAAAATAGAAAAAGCCGGGTGTGTTTCCCGGCTGGAATATTAGCGCAAATGCTTGCTCTAAGCAATGCGCACATCAGGCAAAGTCATTGCTCTAATTCATTTTGATTATTCAGCGTAAACCGAACCGATCAATACCTTGGCATCCACCAACCGTTTGAAATGCGGATCCTTGCTGAAAAATTGCCCGCCCTCGCGCTCGGCGCACGCGGCAATCAACGCATCAGGTAATGCCAAATTGTAAATGCGCCGCAATTCTCCGCCGCGTTCGGCAATCTGACGGTCCACTGTGACAATCTCGAACAAATCAATTGTTGCGACACGTTCGCTTTTTGCTGTTTGATCTGTTATCTCACTAGTTGACCACAACTCTGCTATTGTGATGGCAGAGATTGCCGCAATTACTTGTCCGTTTAGAATTCTAGCGAACAATCCGTGCGTCTGTGTGTCTTCTTTCTTAAAATACGCAACTAGCACGGTCGTATCGAAGAAATAATCCGCCATCTTTTAATCTGCGCGAGTCCATTCATCGCGCAGTCGCCGCACGATCTCTACGGACGTGCCGCGCGGCTCCGTCTCTTTCCAACTTCCTTCCGCTTGACGCGCCAATTCAACTAATCGCGCGCGTTCGGCATCAGACATTCGCGCGGGCTTGCCTTTCAAAAGGCGGCGATACTCTTCCATATCCAGAACCACCGCCACGCGTTTACCGCGCGCGTCCACGATGTATTGTGCCGCCGGATATTTCGCGTCTTCTCTGCGCGCAGTCGTCGCGCGCGTCCGTTTGCGGGTTGCTACATTTGCCATTTCATTCCTCCGCTCTCAAAAACAAATCTATTTGCACATCATTCTCCCACAGTCTCAAACTGATGTCAACCAATCTGTCCTTTCATAGTAAAATTCTGGGATTTGAAATTTTGATTTCTTACTTTTGCCTTTTGGCTTTGCGCTTTTAGCTTTTGTACACTCCCGCCGCCAAATACCCCACCGTATATTGCCCCGCCGCGCGGTTGCCGGTCACGTCGCCGGAATTGGTGCGCGAAAAAATTTCCACGCGTTGTGCGCCCAATTGTTTCGCCGCCAAGAGCGCGGTGATGATCGCGGTGTCACCGCACGCGCGGCAGATATTTTCTTCCCACATATATTCAACCAGTTTCGCAATATCGTTCGCGCGCAGTAATTCCGCGAACTGCGCGTCGTTGTGTTTTACTGCCGCGTAATCGTTGAGATGCGCGAGATCCGAACTCGCGATAATCAAAAATCGCCGCGTCTTTGCCATCTCCGCGAGCGCGAACGCTAATTTTTGGCAATGCGTGTACGCGTCGGGTCCGACGATGTAGAACGGACGCGACAGCATAATCGGAATAATTTTGAAGGACGGGAGAACGCGCTGGAGAAAGGGGAGTTGAATTTCGAGCGAGTGTTCGCGATCATTTGGAACGCGCGTGACGCGGAGTTTACTTTCGAGTTCTAAAATAAAATCGGCATCGAGTTCCACATCGCCGAGCGGCGTGGCGTAAAATTTTTTCGCGCTGATCGCAAACGCGCCGAAATCTTCAGAGCGGCTGGGACCCAAAAGAACGACACGATCGAATTCGCGATTGGATAATTGTTTGTACGCGTACGCGGCGGTTTGTCCGGAATAAGCATAGCCCGCGTGCGGCGCAATCAACGCGAACGGTTCAGTTTGCGCGGACGGCGCGGGCACGCGCGCGAGTAAATCGTCAACCATTCGCACGAGTTCATCCCGCGCGCCGGGGTACCACGTACCGGCAATAAAAGATTCGCGAATATCAATCCGCGTGGACATACGCGCCTCTTCACGTGACGAAAGTGACGAAAACGTTCACGTCACGCGTCACACGTCACCCGCTATCTCCGGAACCGATACGTGATGCGCCCGCGCGTCAAATCGTACGGCGAAAGTTCCACCGTCACGCGGTCGCCCAGCAAAATGCGAATGTAATACATTCGCATTTTGCCGGAGATATGCGCGAGAACCTTGTGCCCGCTATCGAGTTGCACACGGAACATCGCATTGGGTAACGCTTCGGTGATCACGCCTTCCGCTTCGATCACATCTTTTTTGGATTTCTTTTCTTGTTCTTGTTGTGGTCGTGGTCTTGCCATTCACCCTCCGGTTCAGTTTTTGATTTCAATTTTTTTCGCTCACGGTTTTTATTTTTTATTTTTCTTGCTGCTCTCTTCCATTTCAAAATCTTTGGTGCGCGCATCGTGCGACAGGACCGCGCGCGGTTTGCCGCCGCCTTCGTCCGCGCCCACGATGCCTTGCTCTTGTAACAGATCCATCAACCGCGCCGCGCGCGGATAACCAATTCCCAGCTTGCGTTGCAAAAATGAAATGGAGGTGCGATCGTACTCGCGCAATAAATGGATCGCTTCCACCACCAGCGCGTCGTCGGGCGATTCTTTGCCATCGCCCATTCCTTTCCACGGCGGATCGCTCGGCACTTGGCGCAAATCCGTGATCGCTTTTTCGCGCCAGAAATTAACGAGCCGCGCGAGTTCATCGTCCGAAACAAAACAGCCCTGCAAGCGCGATAGTTTGGACGAATCGCTCGCCATATACAACATATCGCCGCGCCCTAATAATTTTTCCGCGCCCGGCGTATCCAACACGACGCGCGAATCCACACTACTCGTCACCGCAAACGAAATGCGCGCGGGAAAATTTGCTTTAATCAAACCGGTCACGACATCCACCGACGGTCGCTGCGTCGCGAGCACGAGATGAATACCGGTCGCGCGCGCGAGTTGCGCGAGACGCGTGAGATGTTTTTCGGTTTCTTCTGGCGCGGCGAGCATCAAGTCCGCCAATTCGTCAATCAATACGACGATGTACGGCATCGTGTCGCCGCTGCTCTTGTCCATTTTTTGATTGTACGATTCGATATTGCGCACGCCGGTTTTCGCGAACAACGCAAAACGTTGATCCATTTCGCGCACGATCCAGCGCAACGCTTGAACGACCTGCGGCATTTCCGTGATGACGGGACCCAACAAATGCGGAATGCCGTTAAACATCACCAACTCGACGCGTTTCGGATCCACCATCATCAAACGCATTTCATCCGGCGTGTTATTGAACAACATGCACGCGATAATCGCGTTGATGCAAACTGATTTACCGGAACCGGTCGCGCCCGCGATCAAAAGATGCGGCATCGTTTCTAAATCCGCGTGAACTGAACGGCCCGACACATCGCGTCCCATCGCTAACAGCAGCGGCGATCTTTTTTTCTTGAACGATTCCGATTCAAGCACGCCGCGCAATGAAACCAGTGACACCGATTCATTCGGCACTTCAATGCCCACAATCGGTCTGCCCGGCACCGGCGTTTCAATCCGAATCGGCGCGGCGGCAAGCGCGAGTTCCAGATCGTGTTGGAGCGCGGCGATACGCGTGACGGAAACTTTGCGCTGACGCGTTTCACCGTCCATGCCGCGCCGCGCGACAAAACCCGGTTCCAAACCAAATTGCGTGATCGTGGGTCCCGCATTGATCTCGACAATCTTGACCGGAATACCGAAATTCGCAAGCGTCTCTTCGATCACGCGCGCTTTGCGATTCGCGTCGGTCTCGCCATATTTACTTTCCGAAGACGGGTCCAATAAATCCATCGGCGGGAACGCGGGCGCGCGGCGCCGCGGCCGATTGCGCGCGGTCAGAATCGGCGATGACATTCCGGTTACCGGCTTGGAAATTTTTGGCGGAATGATTGGCGGCGTGATCGTGCGCGCGGGCGGCGCGGCAGGTTGTGGTTTTGGCGCGGCGGCGATTTTCGATTCCGCGCGCGCGGGCGGCGCGGTTTTTTGAATCGCGCCCACGGATTTTTCCGGCGCGCGTTGCGTTTCCGCCGCGCGCGCGAGTTGATCGCTCCACGCGCGCACTTTCGCGGTAGAGAGTCCGACGATAGACGGAAACGCAAGTAACGCGAGCAAAAAATAAATCGCGCTCGCGCCCACATCGCCAACAAAATTCGCGAGCATTCCGCCTAACGCGAATCCAATAAATCCGCCAGCGTCTTCAACCGAAAATTTTGGATCGAACAGAAACAAATGTCCCAGCGCGAGCGCGGCGGTAAAAAAAACTTCCACCGCGAAGACTCTGCCCCACGTCAACGGCGTGACAATTCCATCCGTGCGGCGCAACAAAAACGCGCCGCCAAGGATTGCGAGCAGCGGCAACGCAAACGCGCCGAACCCAAACAGTGTTCGCAAAATTTTTGCCCACGTTTCGGTTAATAATGTCGGCGCGAGATTGAGCAAACTGAGCGCGGTGAGCGCGGCAAATAAAAACAGCGCGAGACCGGCGATCTCGCGCAAGCGCGCGGGATCGAGGTTGAGGTGAAATCGCGGCGTTGGTTCAGGTTCTCGAATTCTGCGAGAGCGAGTCATAAGTAAAAGAGACGACGCAAAAAATTTTTTTCCGCGCGTTCAATTTTATTTTTCCGATTGCACTAAACTTGACCAGTACGCTTCATCGGGCGGCGGCGGCATCGGCGGTTCAGTTGCCGCGCGCGTTTCAGTTGATTGCTCGCCCGCGCGCCGCAAACTGAGACTAATGCGTTGACGTTCGGGATCAATGCTCATCACACGCACGCGTAACGTTTGTCCGTCTTGCACAATGTCACGCGGATGTAAAAAATTTCCATTCGCCAATTCCGAAAAATGAATCAAGCCCTCGATGCCGGGCGCAAGCCGGACGAACGCGCCAAAATCCATTACGCTCGTCACGACACCGTCAACCAAATCACCGACGCGAAATTTTTCCGCAATCTGCGCCCAGGGATTGGGCAGCATTCGTTTTAAACTGCACGCGACGCGTCGTTGATCGCGATTGACCTCGAGGATGTAGACATCCACCGTTTGGCCCGGTGCGACGATTTCGCGCGGATGTTTGACATGTTGCCATGCCAATTCCGAAACGTGAATCAATCCTTCCACGCCGCCCAGATCAATGAATGCGCCAAATTCGGTGACATTGCGAATTACGCCCGCGCGCGTTTGCGCTGGTTCGAGTTCGGCGAGAATTTGATCCGCGCGCGAGATGGACGGACTCGCGACGCGTTCGGATAAAATTAGCCGGTTGCGCGCGCGGTCAAGTTCGATCACTTTGAGTTTGAGCGATTGCCCGACATATTGCGCCAACGCGTTTAGACGTTGCTCGTCAGTTAATTGACGCGGGAGATTGATTAATTGCGACGCCGGAACAAACCCGCGCGCATCATCCAACTCCACTAATACGCCACCGCGATTGTGTCCACTCACCGTCGCTTCGAGAACTTGGCCGCTTTCGTAACTAGCTTGCGCGCGTGTCCAACCGCTTGACGCCGGTGTTCCGGCTAGTGTGGCATCGCTCATCACCGCGTTCCAATAACCTTCGCCCGGTTTTTCTTCCCACGCATTATTCTGTTCCATCGTGATCACCTTTATCGCGCGTGCCGCGCAAAAAAAATCGGCGTTCCTCTCCGCGTCGATCGAAGGGAACAGCCGATAACTCTGATCGCAAATCAGTCTGGCCGGCAAAAATTAAATAAATGCTCCACTCCTCATCGGATTTGCAATCTGTTCACAATGATCGCGCGCGCGCGCGCGCTCACGCATCGCGGCGTGAAAGATGTTTGGATTATAAGTGGACACGGTTGCATTTGTCAAGGAGTGACGGTGATCGTGCCGGTCATCGCCGCGCCGTGAATGCGACAAAAATACGCAATCGTTCCAGTCGCGGTGAAGGTGAATCCAAAATTTTGTCCCGCGCTCAGCGTGGGCGAATCGAATAATCCGGACGGCGCGCCCACCGCCCCGCTGGTCACGGTGTGTTGCACCGCATCAATGTTTGTCCAGTTGACGCGCGTCCCGACGCGAATCGAAAGCGTGCGCGGATTAAACGCGATGTTCCTCAACGAAACGTTTGTCGTGCCGGTCACCGGCGTAGGCGTTGGACCAGTTGTGGTCGGGCGCGCGGTGGGATAGCCCGGCAGAGAAGGACGCGTACCATACGGCGATCGCGTTGCGCTGGGAATGATCAGGCGCATGCCCGCGAAGATCAGATTCGGATTCGGAATATTGTTCGCGATCATCAGCGCGTAGATGCTGGTACGAAATCGCAACGCGATCCCGAAGAGCGTGTCGCCAAATCGAACGATGTACGTCCCATACGCCGGCGGTGGATAAATCGCGCGCGGAATGATCAAGCGCATACCCGCGAAAATAAAATTGGGGTTGAAGATTCGATTCACGCGCGTCAACGTCGCAACCGAAACGCCGTAGCGTCGCGCGATACTAAAGAGCGTGTCGCCATATTGCACGACGTACGAAAAGTACGTCGGCGCGGCGGCGGGCGCGCCGGCATAGACCGGAATTCGCAACGACTGCCCAACGTAAATTTCGAAGCGCGCGTTCATTCCATTCACCGCGCGAATCGTCGCCACCGGCACATCGAATTGCGCGGCGATAGAATCGAGCGAATCACCGTACGCGACCACATAAAACTGATGGCTATCCGTCGGCGCGTCCGCAAACGCGTTGGAAACAGAAAGTAACACCAGCAAGCCGAAAAGAAAAACCAGGACGAAAAATTTTTTTGGCATTTGCAAAACCTCCGGTGTAACCTTGCGGTC
>JACQEA010000423.1 GCA_016200825.1 Chloroflexota bacterium
AATGGCTTCGACAATAATCAACCAAGACAAACCGCGATCACTCGTTTCATCCGCCGCGCGTCCGCGCCGCGAGCGCGTATGCTCCATCGCGCACATCATAGCATACGACGCGCGGCATGTCAATTAGATTATGTAACTGATTTCACTCGAATCTAAATTTCCACAACGCCAATGCAAAAAATATTCCGGCGAATCCTAACAATACTGTCACGTTAGGCAATACTTGCAAAGTCCCCAAGCCGCGCACAATCACATCTTGATACGCGAGCAATGCCCACGCGTGCGGTGTGATGCGCGCAAGCGTTTGCATGAAATCGGGCATTACAAACAAAGGCACCATTGTTCCGCCCAGCGCGCAGAGCGTGAGAATGACAAGCGTCGTCAAGCCACCGATTTGTTCTTCACTGCGCGCGACCGCGGCGACCAAAATTCCTAACCCGGTGGCGGCGAGCGCGACGGCAGCCGAGATGAGCGCGAGCGCGAACAAATCGTTACCAAGTTTCATGCCAAAAACAAAATGCCCAATCGTAAACATCACGGTCAATTGAATTACGCCCATTAGAAAATTTGGAATCAATTTACCCGCGAGAATCGCAGGCTTGGAAATCGGCGCGACCATCAAACGGCGAAACGTGCCCGCGCGTTTTTCCGTGAGGATCGAGGACGCGACATAGTTGACGATGAAGAATAGAAACATCACCGACATACCCGGCACATTTTGTTCGTACACACCGGGCGTTTCCACGCGCCGCGCGGCAACGCTTGCCGTTTCAATTTTGACCAAAGAATTCTCCGCCGCGTGTCGCGTCGCTTGCACACTTTCGTCTTGAATTTTTTTCAAATCAAATTGCGATTGCGCTTGCGGTGGGAGTTGTTTCAACACACTTTCGAGCGATTTGAAAAACGCGTCCGCGCCCCGTCGCGCCGCTTCATCGCCCAACACTTGCGCGATCACGCCCGTCGCAACGCCCATGACGACGTTTGCCATATTCGCTTGCGCGGGATCTTGCAAAACAATCACGCGCGCGGTTTCGCCGCGCGCGAGCATCTCGCCAAACCCGCGCGGAATAATGACCGCGCCCACGCGCCGTCCATTGCGAAGCAAATCTTCCGCGTCCACGCGTGTCAGCGCGCGCGCCGCGTTTGCATCAGTGATTTGTGTTTCGGTCGTGACGCCTTTGATTGCCTTCAGCGCGTCCACAATTTGTTGGGATTGCGCGGATTGATCTTCGTCCACAACTGGAATGCGGATCGCGCTGTCGCTGGGACCACGAAACGTTGGACCGAGCGCGAGCGACAAGACGACGATGAACATCAACGGCGTGAGAAACAAATTCACCATCGCGCCCCGATCGCGCAGTAATATCTTCAAGTCCTTGATGGTCATATAGAGAAAATTCATTTGCTAATCTCCGACGGAAGACCAAAGACGGAGGGCAAAAGAATCACCATCGGTCTTCCGTCCTTCGTCCGCCGTCAATCCCGTAAATGTTTTCCTGTCAAATGCAAAAAGACGGATTCCAAATTTGGCTCCAGAATTTCAAGCGAATTGATCGGAACATTCGCGGCGTTGAACGCATTGATGACACCGACAAGCGCGGCGTTGACATTATGTGTTTGCACCGCAAGCTTGCCGTCTGCCCATTGCGCGGTTTTCACCGCGCCGAACGTCCGCACTTGCTCGATCACATTGTTCGGAGATTCGCGCAAGCCAATATGAATCACGCCCCCGCCAAGCATCGCGATCAACGCGTGCGGCGTATCGAGCGCGACAATTTTCCCTTGATCAATAATCGCGACGCGGTGACACAATCGTTCCGCTTCTTCCATATAGTGTGTCGTATACAAAATCGTCATCCCGTCTTGATTCAGGCGCTGGACGTTTTCAAAAATAAAATTACGCGATTGCGGATCTACGCCAACGGTCGGCTCGTCAAGAAAAAGAATTTTGGGTTTGTGCAGCAATCCTGCCGCGAGATTGATGCGCCGTTTCATTCCGCCTGAAAAAGTTTCAATCACATCGTCCCCGCGGGCGCGGAGACCGACGATCTCCAATGCCTCTTCAATCCGCGCTTTCAACGCGCGCCCGCGCAATCCATAGATTTGCCCAAAGAATTCCAAATTGTCACGCGCGGAGAGAGTAGGATAGAGCGCGAGTTCTTGCGGCACAATCCCGACAATTTCTTTCACGCGCGCCGTCTCGCGCCGAACATCATACCCTGCGATTTTTATTTCGCCCGCGTTCGGCGCGAGGAGAGTGGAGAGAATCGAAATGGTCGTCGTCTTGCCCGCGCCGTTTGGACCGAGCAATCCAAAAATTTCGCCCTCGCGGATCGCGAACGAAATTCTATTGACGGCAGTTTGGTCGCCATAGGTTTTGCTGAGATCGTTGACCTGCACAATATTGGACATGAGACGCTCCGTAAATTATTGCGCGCTTTGTGAATTCAATTTTGGATTAGCGAATTGCGCGCGGTCAGGCGAGAATCGTCCACCCAGAAAAATTCCTTCGCTAATCGGTTGATACAATTCAATCGCGATTTGCGAAATCGGCAGACTCGTCTCCGCATGTTGCGACTGATCGGTAAAGGCGATTGATGCAATTGCCATAATGGGCGCACAATCATCTGACACATTCGCCAGCGGTGCGCGCGGCGCGAGTTGCGGAAAAAAATTTTTCTTGACGCGCTGGTGCGCTTCGCTGTTATACCACCGCAAAACCGCGCGCTTGTTCTCAAACCAGGCGAACAACACAAATTTGCCGCTCGCCGTTTGGGCAGTTTCAATTCCCAAACATCCTTCGCTCGCCTTGAGCGATTCAAGAACGTGATTTAGCAAGGATTGCAGGTCAACAGGTTGCTCGATCATCGCGGCTCCTACTTTGAATTTGCCGATATGATACTTGAAGAGTCGCCAATTGTAACGGGTCACAAGTCATATTTGCGAGTCATATTCCGCGTGTGACTTTTGGGAGCAAGAGACCCGAAAGATTTTGGAAACCTTTCGGGTCTTGGTCAAATCAACCCCATCTCCCGCGCGCGTAATGCGGCTTGCGTTCGATCGCGGACGCCCAACTTGCCGAGAATGTTCGTCACGTGATTCTTTACCGTGCCTTCGGTGATAAACAATTTGTCCGCAATTTCGCGATTCGACAAACCAGTCGCGATCAATCTTACAATCTCAATCTCGCGCTCACTCAACTCTTCAACATTCTGAATTTGCGCGCTGGTCGGCGCGCGCGCGCCCATCCGCGCGAATTCGCCCACGACTTTGCGCGCGATGCTCGGTTGAATCAGCGCTTCGCCGCGCGCCACGCGCCGAATCGCGTCCGCCAAAACTTGCGCGTCCGCGTCCTTGAGCAAATAGCCCATTGCGCCCGCGCGCAATCCATCAAACACATACTCGTCATCGTCGAAGGTCGTGAGAATGATGACTTGCGTGTGCGGAAATTTCGCGCGAATTGCGCGCGTCGCGTCAACGCCATTCATGCGCGGCATGCGCACATCCATCAAGACGACATCGGGCTTGCGCGATTCCACTTCTGCGAGCGCGGCAACCCCTTCACTGGCTTCGCCAACGACGCGCAGATCGGATTCCAACTCTAAAAGAATTTTTAGCCCTTGCCGCATCAAAGTCTGATCGTCAACAATCAGCACCCGGATTTCGTTCATACTGGCAACTCGACGTTCAATTCAAACCCACCGCCTTGGCGTGCGCCTAGCCATAATTTTCCGCCGAGAAATTCTACGCGTTCGCGCAAACCGAGCAAACCAAAGCCCGCGATCGCGCGCGCGTCGCTGTCCCCCACGCCGTTGTCCGCGATCTGAACGCGAATCGTCGCATCGTCACGCTCAATCGCAACATCTACGCGGCTCGCGTGCGCGTGCTTTTGCACATTCGTCAAGGCTTCCTGCACCGCGCGATAAATCGTCAACGCGGGCGCGGGCGCCAGCGCGTCGAGCGCGGCGGCGCGATAGTTCACGAGGATGCCGGTCGCATCGCGAAACTCTTGAATCATTTGGTCTATGGCTTGCGCGGGATTTGCATCCACCGCCGATTGCGCGCGCAACGCGCTCACCGATTGCCGCACATCTTGCAGCGCTTCGCTGGCAATCGCGCGCGCCTTTTCGATTGCTTCTGCCGCGCGTGCGGAATCCATTGGGATGAGACGCGCGGCGGCTTGGAGTTGCACGGAAAGAATCGTGAGATGATGTCCGAGCGAGTCGTGAATCTCGCGCGCCAAACGGTTGCGCTCTTCCGCAATCGCAAGTTGCTCGACGCGCGCGGCGGACGCGCGCAATTGCGCGTGCGCGGTTTCTAATTGGGCGCGCGTGGTTTGCTCGCGGCGCATGATCGTTGTGACCGATGCAAAAAAGAGGAATGTGCCTGCGTAAGTCAAAAGCGTGAGCAGCGCGGAGGTCCAGTTCGTCGCGCCGAACAAAAGAATCGCGAGAACGATAGCCAGTCCCATTGTCCAGCGGATCGCGTCGCGCGTTACAAAAGCAAAAAAAGTTTGCGCGACGAGGATGACAAAAAGAATTGGAGTAAAGCCGAAGCCGTCGGGAACGAGCCAGACAATCGCGGAAGCGATCGAGGTTTCGGTCAGGAAAAAAAGGCGCAGGCGGGTTACACGGCGCGAATGATTCAGGGGCAGCGGCACGCGAAGCAACAGGATTTGAAAAATGACGAACAACGCAAACAGCGCGGTCAATAGCGCGACCCGTTCGAATCCTTCGCGCGGTTCGGCAATGAGTAACGACAGCATTAACACGCCCAACACCGTGACGTACACGGCGAGATTGAGGGCGCGATCGGTCGTGCGAGCGAAGGATTGATCGTTCATTGCGCGCGATTATAGCACAAACGAAAATGCGACGCGTGATGCGTCGCATTCGAACAGTCTAATCCGCCAATTGACTTGCGATCTGCGGGACTGGAGTCGCGGCTTTGAATCGAAAAATGTTTAGCGAGATCACCGTCGCGAGCAAAAACAGAATCGCCGCCATAATCATCGGCGCGTTGGGATCAACATACTGAAACAAAAATCCGCCGACCAACGGTGAGATCATCGCCGCGAGCGCGACGACCGATTGATTCAATCCAATCACGTGCCCGCGTCCATCCGACGGGGCGAAAAAAGTCAACAAGGCGAGCAAAGCAGGAAACGCGATGCTTCCGCCAATCGCCATGAACGGAACGGAAATGAACGCGGCGAGCGCGGTCGGAAACGCGGCAATCAATCCAAACGCGATCACGCGCGCAAAATTTCCTCCCACAATTAATTTCTTTTCGCCGAATTTTTTCACGAGCGGGCCGACTAGAAAAGATTGCGCGAGCACGCCGCTAATTCCAACCAACGTGAGAATCGCGCCGACCGCGCGTTGAACGAAGGCTTGATCGAATCCCGCGAACGCGAGTTTCTCCGCCCACAAGACG
>JACQEA010000416.1 GCA_016200825.1 Chloroflexota bacterium
CCCGATCTCGTCAACGCGGCGGCGGCGCAATTCGGCAGTCAGGCGGTTGTTGTTGCGATTGACGCCAAGCGCGTGGAAAAATCGCGCTGGCAAGTTTTTATTGCGGGCGGAAAAATTGAAACGCATCTGGATGCAATCGAATGGGCGCGCGAGATGGCGCAGCGCGGCGCGGGTGAAATTTTATTGACGAGCATTGACGCGGATGGAACGCAAGCGGGTTATGATCTGGAATTGACGCGCGCCGTCACGCGCGCGGTAAATATTCCGGTGATCGCGTCCGGCGGCGCGGGCAAGCTGGAAGATTTCGCGGCGGTGTTTGCGGAAGGCAACGCCTCCGCGGCGCTCGCGGCATCGCTGTTTCATTTTCGGCAGGTGAGTATTCCGCAAGTGAAAAATTTTTTGCGCGCGCAAAAAATCCCGGTGCGAAGTTAAATTGAATCAGAGGCATTATGAAACCAAACTTTGACGAAAACAAACTCCTTCCCGCGATCGTTCAGGACGCGCGCACGCGCGCGGTCTTGATGCTCGCGTGGATGAACGCGGACGCGTGGCGTTTGACGCGCGCGACGCGGGAGGCGCACTTTTGGTCGCGGCAACGCCGCGCGTTGTGGAAAAAAGGCGAAACGTCCGGCAATGTGCAATCGGTGCGCGAGATTCGTTTGGATTGCGATAATGACGCGGTGTTGTTATCCGTTGATCCGGCGGGTCCCGCGTGTCACACCGGGGCGACGAGTTGTTTTTTCAATTTGGTCGGTGATCCAGCCGCGCCGGCGGAAACGGATTGGCGCGATTTGGAGCGCGTGATTCGCGAGCGGCGCGATCATCCGCGCGCGGATTCGTACACGGCGCGCTTGTTCGCGCAAGGGATCGAAGAGATCGCGAAAAAAGTTGGCGAAGAGGGTGTCGAAGTTGCGCTCGCGGCGCGCCAATCCGATGAACGATTGATTGCCGAAGTCGCGGATCTGTTTTATCATACGTTGGTTTTGCTCGCCGCGCGCGGTCTCACGTTTGAGCAGATCGAAAAAGAGTTGGCGAAACGACAACGATAAGTAAATAGACTTTATGCGAAACACTTGCACCTGCGGCAAGCGCAGGTGTAATTTTTACCGCCAAAGCTTGTCCTGAGTGTAGCGAAGGAACGCCAAGTGCGCAAAGAAAAAAATGATAGCGTCATTGCGAGGAGCAGATTCGCTTCGCTCACTGTAAACTCCGCGACGAAGCAATCTCCAAGTGCATCTGGGGATTGCCTCGCTTCGCTCGCAATGACGTTTCCATCTTTGCGGCTTAGCGGTGAGATTTTTTATTCTGAATAAAGTCTAATAGAGAACTACCGAATGCAAATTTGGTTGTTTGATTTGGATGGCGTGTTAATTTATCCGGGCGGCTATCGCGCCGCGCTCAAAGCGACGATCAATCATTGGAGTCGCGCGATGGATTTGGGCGATTGCGCGCCGGACGACGCGACGATTGAAATTTTCGAAGCGTGCGGCATCACGAGCGAATGGGATTCCAGCGCGATTTGTCTCGCGATTATTTTCGGCGAAGTTTGGCGCGCCAATCCGGCGTTGCATTTGCCGCGCGATTTTTCTGCGGCGATTCAAACCGCGCGCGCGTTTCCCATCCGCGCGAACTGGAACGCGATTTTTTCTACGTGGGCGCGTCGGATCGGCAAGGCGCTCGCGCACCAACACCAACCGCCTCTTGCCGCGTACCAATTGTTGATCGCAGACGCGCGGCAACGTTCCAGCGCTGAGCGCGTTGCCGAGTTTGAATTCATCGCCGCATTGCTATTGCATCACGCGCGCGATTTTGCGCACAGCCCAACGATGCGCGTGTTCCAACATTATACGTTGGGGAGCGAACGCTTTGCTCAACATTTCGGCCTCGCGGCTGAATTTGAAACGACTTCGTTCCTGCGCGCCTTCGATCGCGCGACGCTTTCGATGGAACATCACGCGCGCGTGATTCAACTCGCGGCAACGCGCGAAATTCTATCGGTGATTTATACGTTGCGCCCTTGTCTGCCCAGCGCGCTCGCGGCGCGCCCGGAAGAAAATCCGCCGGAAGCGGAGATCGCGCTGGACATGATCGGGTTGAGCGCAACGCCTTTAATCGGTTTCGGTCATCTCGCGTGGTTGGCGCGCCGGCATCCCCGCGCGCCGGAATTGTTTGGCAAACCTTCGCCCGTGCACGCGTTAGCGGCAATCGCGCGCGCGTTGGGTGCGAAAGAAAAAGAAGCGCTCAGCGCCGCGTACGCGCTCGCGCAAGAAAATCGGTTGGAAAAAATTTGGGCGCGCGCGGACGGGGGAAAAATCGAGTTGACGGTGTTTGAAGATTCCGCGAAAGGAATTCGCGGAGTGAGGCGCGCGGCGCGATTATTGGAACGCGCGGAAATTCGCGCGCCCGTGCGCGCGTTTGGAATCGCGACGAGCGAAGAGAAACGCGCGGCGTTGCGCGCGTTGAACGTCGCAGTTTTTGACGACGTAAATGACGCGTTGCGCGCGGCCTGGACTTGATTTCGCTTGTAACTTTTGACTTTATGAATCTCGGAATTGATTTCGGCACAACCAATTCATCCGTTGCGCGCTACGACGGCGCAGAATTATTTCGCCTGCAACTCGACGCGGGGAATGATAACCCGCACGTGTTGCCATCGCTCATCTACATTGATCGTGATCAGCGCGCGCGGGTTGGCACGGACGCGGCAAATGAATATCTCGCGCGCGAGACGGGCAGAAAAGTTTCTTGGGAACGCCGCGCGGTGGGCGAAATTGATTTTTACGGCGCGGAGATGCATTACGTTCAAGACGTTCACGTGTTGATGGACACGAACGCGAATGGACGCTTGTTGCAATACGTCAAGACCGCGTTGCGCGATCCGTTGTACGATGGCACGCAAATTTTTGATCGCTATTACACGGTGGACGAACTCATCGCGATTATTCTGCGCCATCTCAAAACTCGCGCGCAAGATTTTTTTCAAACCGATTGTCGTCACGTGGTGCTGGGTCGTCCTGTAAAATATTCGGATGATCACGCGATCACCGCGCGCGCGGAAGAGATTATGTTTCAAGCCGCGCGGCTCGCGGGATTCGACGATGTACGTTTCGAGTTGGAACCCGTGGGCGCGGCGTACGAATTTCATCGCGCTGCGCGCAAACGACAACGCGCGCTCATTTTCGATTTTGGCGGCGGCACGCTTGACTTTACTGTTGCGGAACTTGGCGGGAAAACAGATCCAAAAATTCTCGCGACGCACGGCGTGTTAGTTGGCGGCGATGATTTGGATCGGCGCATGATGCAAACACTCTCCAAATATTTTGGCGGGCGCGCGGCGAACGGCGCGCCACCTCTGCCCGCGTATCTGCTCGATCTGCTCGACAATTGGCAAACGATGCCCGCGCTGTCGCGTCCGCCACTTTCAAAAAACATCGAAGATTTTCGCGCGCTTGGCGTTGATCCCACCGGAATCGCCGCGCTCAAAACGCTGGTCGCGCGCAATGTTGGTTTCAAATTATTTCGTGAAATCGAGCAGACCAAAAAACGTTTGTCCGAAAGCGATCTCGAGCAACTCGATTTTGAATTTGAAAATATCGCGATTCACAAATTGATAATGCGCGAATACTTTGAACGATTGATTCAGCGCGAAATCGAAGCGGTTGAGCGCGGCGTGCGCGAAACGTTGGTACTCGCCGCGACGCGCGCGGAAAAAATTGACATTGTCCTGCGCACGGGCGGCACATCCGCCGTTCCCGTCTTCACCACTCTGCTCGCGAACATTTTCGGTGACGGAAAATTAGCGCAGATGGATTTGTTGACGTCGGTCGTTGGCGGATTGGCGGTCGTCGCGTTTGAAGGCGGCGGCAAAAAATTTCGCGATGCCGCGCGTTACGACGCGGAAAAAATTATCGCGGGCGCGCTCCCGTACGCCGCGCGCATCGGCGCGCAATTGTACCGCGACGCGGCGTACACGATCGCGCGGCTGCCCGCGCAATTCAGCGGCTTGCCCGCGATTCAAACCGCGCAAGCGGACAAGCGCGCCACGGAAAATGAATTTATCGAATTGGAATTGCTCCGCCGCGCGCGCGTTTTTATCGCGTATGACGCGAATGCAAAAGCAATTCCGCACTGGTTGCGCGCGTTCACACCTGAAAAATTGGCGTTTCTGGTTGACGAACGCGGCACGGAACGCGCGCTGAATGTGTATGGAAAAGATTTTGACGCGGGGCGCGTGGTGTTGGGTGGAAATTACGCGGACGGCGCGCGCGGAAATATTTTTTTGAATTACGCGGTGATAGTGAGAGCATTGTAGGGGCGAGGCATTCGCCAAACATTGATTCTAATAAAGTTTGATTGGCTCGATCCAGTCTTGATGGCTAATGCGATAAACTAGGGCGAATGCCTCGCCCGTACCGCGTCATCAGTTCCACCGCGCCATTTCTTTCAACGCGGCATTGATCAATTGTTGAATCTGGTCTGGCTCAACAGTTTTGGGAAGATGCAATAGCAACTCTTGCAAATACTCCGCCGCGCGTTTGAATTGCTTGGCTTGATACGCGATCACGCCGGCATCGCGCAAGTTCTCTTCCGAATTCGGATCGAGCGCGAGTAATTTTTCCGTCACCAGCAACGCGCGCGCGAACGCGTCGCGCTGCAGAAAAATTTCTTTGAGATTATTGAGCATCCGCGTCAAAATATAATGCGCGCGCACCGGCGCGAGCCATGCGCGATCCAACTCCGCGTCCGCGCGATAGGTGTCGCGCACGAGCCGCGTCAAATCTTCCTCATCCAATATTTTTCCCGCGTTGAACGGGTCAATAAAAATTTCCGCCGCGTCGTCGAACCATTTCACGATAAACTGCCCGGGCAATCCCACGCCGTAAATCGGCATCTCCAACCGCCGCGCGATTTCGATGTACACAATGGACAACGTAATCGGCAAACCCACGCGCCGATCCAGCACGTCGTTCAAATAACTATTGCGCGGGTCGTAGAAATCTTCGCGGTTGCCGTGAAAGCTGAGGTGATGAAACAAAAAATGATTCAGCCCTTCGATCTTTTCGCGCGCGGTGGTGTTGCGCGCAACAATTGGCGCGAGCTCACGCGCGAACGCGTCGAAGCGCGCGAGCTGCGCGTCGAGATCGAGATCGGGATACTCGTCCGTCGCGATGATGAGCGCGGCGCGCGCCAAATTAATTTTGTCTTCAGGCACATCAATCGCGCGTTTGAATTCCGCGCGCCAATCTTCGGGAGACATTGCGCGGATTATAGCACGTCCGCGTAAATCGCGCCCAAAGTTATTTGCCCCGCCTCATTTTCTATGCTATAGTTTCCGCGCACCAACAACCATGCTCAACTATTTCGACATTCTTCTAAAACATGCGCGCGTGATTGTCGCGCTGACGTTCATTGCCGCGCTTGCCGCCGCGCTCTTTAGTTTCGCGCAACCCGCGACGTACGAAGCGACTGCGTTGATCGCGCTCGCGCCGGCAACACTTTCCGTGCCGACATCGAATCAAGCCGCGCCGTACTATTTGACGATTGATGCCGCGCGCCAACTGCCGCCGCAATTCACGCCCGCGTATTTTCTCGCGCAATTGAAGAGCGCGGAATTCTTCAGCGTCTTTTCAACGCCGCCGTCGGTGTCGCTAAATTCCAACGCGTCCGACCGTTCGCTCATCGAAATTTCCGCGCGCGGCGGCGATGCGCGCGGCGCGGCTGACGCCGCGAATCGCTACGCGGAAGAAGGCGCGCTGTATCTCTTGAAACTTTTAATTCCGAGCGGCGATCAAGCCGACACCGCGCTGAAAAAATTGCAAGCCGCGGAACAAACGCTTGCGAAATTTTCCACGGATAACGGGCTAGGCGAGTACGATCTCGCGAAATTGCGCGGCAATGTCTCG
>JACQEA010000421.1 GCA_016200825.1 Chloroflexota bacterium
CAACTCAACGACGCTATTTGCAAAATAATTTGCAGCGCGGCCGCGCGCGGGGACAAATGCGCGTCCGATTGGTTTATCGCGGTAGGCGCGGCGCGTGGTTTGATTTGTTATTGTTTCCGCCGACGGAGTTAATCCAAATTGCCGCGCAAGAGGGATGGGAAATCGCGCAAATTTTTTCGGAGAATGTGGAGCAGGGGTATAGCGTGGTGATGGAAAAGCGTAATGAGAAAAACGTAATGCGAAATGCGTAATGCGTAATTCGTAATTCGTTCTTACGCTTCCTCACTTGCGGATAATTTGATTTGATTTTGAAAAGTCGTTTCTGGATTTGTTCTGATCGCGCGCGCAAAAATCAAATAGCCCGTGTGCGCGACCATACGATCAACCGGGCGCAATCGTTCCGCGACCGGTTTGTACCCGCGCAGTAAGATTTCGACAACTTGGATATCCGTCCAGTCCGCGCGCAAGTTCATTTCGTCCAATAAGGCGCTGATTTGATTCGTCGTCGGCACGAGCGCGCCGAAAAATCCGCCGCCCTTGAGCGCGGCGTGCGCTTGCGCGAGAAAGAGCCAGGGTTCGCGCACGTCGAGAAAAAGCGCGTCCACATTTTTTTCGTCAAAGCCCGCGCGAATATCGCGCTGTTTCATTTCGATCACATCCAGCACGCCCGCGCGCGCGAAATTTTTCTGCGCGCGCGCCAACATATCGTCGCGTTCTTCGTACGTGTAAATTTTTCCGTTGGGGCGAACGAGGCGCGCCAGCGCGAGCGTCAGCCCGCCACTGCCGGTGCCCGCTTCGATCACCCGCGCGCCGGGGACAATGTTTAATTGCAGTACGATATAGCCAATTTCTTTGGGATAAATAATTTGCGACGCGCGTTTGATGTGCATTACCCAATCGGACGTGGACGGATGCACGATCAAAAACGCGTGACCGAGTTGAGTTTTGATCGCGGAACCAAATAGTTGGTCGATCAACGCGTCGTGAGTGATGTAACCGCGATGCGTATCGAGCCGCGCGCCGGGGGTTAATCGAACGAGATAGCGTTTGTCATCGGGCGAAAGTAATAACACGTGATCGCCCGCGCGCGTGCGGTTGAGAGAATGGGTATCCATCTCCGCTCATTATAACTGGGGGAATTGAATACGGCAAACGGCGTAAAATAAACATGCCGTTTTTTGTAATTAGTATGTAATCTGAGGTTATTGACTAGCCATTCGGCGCGGAGTATACTAGGCGCAGAGCAAAATAGAACAAGTAAAAAAATTTTTGCTTGCACTGGCAGGGAGGAACCGATGTCTGCTTCTGAAGCGGCGCAAGCCGCGCCCGGCGATGAACTGATCCGGCTCGCCGATCTGGAATGGTTAGATTTATCGGATCTCGTTCGCTTGGACGATGATTGGCGCAGAACGCTCGTCTTGGTTTCGCGTCTTCATCTCGCGCTCACCGCGATGCTCGCGTTGGCGGTGATTGTGATTGGTTTTGTTTCGCGGCCGAGTAATCCCGCGGATTGGCCCGCGATTATTGGAATTGTTTTGACCGTAGGCGCGGTCGGATTTTTGGTTTATCGCGCGCAGGATAATGAAACATTGTTGCTCAAAAGTCTGCGCGTGATTGTGTTCCTGAGCATCCTCTCCGTTAGTTTGATGGTGTATCTGTTACGCGAATTGCAAGGCGATTATTATCTTTTATATTTGCTTCCCCTCATTACCGCCGCGGGATATTTAGGTTTCACCGGCGGCTTGTTAGCGGGCGTGGTCGGCTCAGTTGCGTATATGGTAGTTTTTTTCCTTTCGCCCGTCGCGGTCGCGCCCGGCGCGGTGTTGGCGCTGGTCTTGCGCGCGTTGGTGTTTGTATTGATCTCATCGCTGTTGGGTTTGATCGCGGAACGACATTTGAGTATGCTCGCGGCGTTACGCGCCTCGCATACGCAAGCCATCCAACTCGCGGTGACGGATACCAAAACGGGATTGTTCAATCAAAAATTTTTGCAGGCGCGCTTGCAAAGTGAATTGAGCCGCGCCGAACGAAGCAAAACTCCGGCGACGTTCTTGATGATTGATGTGAACGGCTTAGATAATATCAATCATGAACACGGCTATTCCGCCGGAGATAATGTTTTGCTGACCTTGGGACGAATTGTGCAAAAACAATTGCGCGTGACCGATGTGCCTAGCCGCTGGGGCGTGGATGAAATCGGCGTCTTTTTATACAACTCGGAATCGGGCGGCGCGGAGATTGTCGCGAAACGCATCGTCGCGGATTTAGCCAAACAAGAATTCAAAGATCCAACCACCAACAAACCGTTCACGGTGCAAGTGACACAAGGCATCGCGACATTTCCCGCGCATACGAATGACAAGAGCGGCGTCGAGTTGGTGGATCGCGCATATCAAGCGATGCGCAAAGCCAAAAGTCAGCGCGATAGTTTGATTGCGGTGTACTCGAATTGATTTGTGATCTGCGCTGTCAGAGAATTGTAATCTTGGATCGGCGCACAAAGTACTCGATTCCCATTGAGCGGATCGCAGACTGAGAGTAAGATAGGAATCGAAATCGGAATCAATCTTCCGAAAAACGCAAACCCGTCGAAAGGCGGCGACGCAAAGTTACGGGTCTAATGCCGCAGGGCAACGACCGCCGAACTACCGAAGAGGAATAGAATTGCTCACCCGTTGGGCTTGCTTCTTCGGAAAGGAAGTGAGCCCATTTTTTTGAGCGCTGAAATGAAGGGCGCGCATCTGATTAACGATTCGACAGAAAATAGAATTGCGAGGTCGGAATGATGTTTCAATTTCCAAATCAAAATCGCAAATCCGCGCAACGGGTTCAGCTCGCACAAAGACCGTTGCATCAAGCGTACGGCGCGCTAAGTTTTTTATTTGTGGTCGCACTGTCAGCCGTGGTTGTGGTCGGCGTGATTCAAGCCGCGCCGGCGGTGACGCAGTACGGCGTTGGCTGGTTCGACAACAGCGGGAAATCCGGCACAGCCTATCAACAAATCGGAAATGATTCGCCGGTGCAAGGTCCAACCGGTCCGGATCAAATTGGTTTTGAGCGGCAATTGTTCGCGTTGATCAACAAGGCGCGCATTGATAAAGGACTTGCGCCGTTGCGCTTGAACGAAACCTTGACGCGCGCCGCGCGCACACACAGCAAAGATATGGTGGCGGCGCAAAAGTTAGATGTCACCGATTCGCTGGGTCGCACGCCGGTTCAACGCGCGGATGATAGCGGCTATCCGCAAGCGGCAGTCGTGATTGAAACCGTCGCGGCGGGATTTGGAAAAGCGGATCAAGTTCTCTCGGCATTAACGGGCAACGCGAATACATTGGACACTCTGCTCAATGCGGAAGTGAATGAAATTGGAGTTGGTTATGCGTACGGCAAAGATGATCGCAATTTTCGCCATTACTGGACGGTAGATTTGGGACGCCGCAGTGGTTTAGCGTACACCATCGTCGTGAATACCGGCGCGGAATCTACTACATCGCAACAAGTGACTCTGCATATTGGCGGCAAAGGTTGGGCGCGACAAATGCAACTTGCCAATTCACCGGATTTCTCCGGGGTGAATTGGGAAAATTATTCCGAAATAAAAACGTGGAATTTAACCGAAGGCACGGGACCGAAAAAAATCTACGTGAAATTGCGCGGCGCCGGTGATCAAGAAACTTTGGCGATCGGCGAGATCGCGTTGGTGCCGGCGGCAAAGGGCGCCAAGCCCGGACCGCACGCGAATTATTCGTATCAAGCGCCGCGCCCCGCGAATGTGCGCGTCCTTGCGGGCGATGTGACAACCAGCGGCGGCACAACTTCGGGCGGAACCGTCACACTCACCAACGCGCCGTCCGCGAGTTCACTCGCGCCGAGTTATTATCAAACGAGTGAATATATGCTCGGCAAAGTCGCGGTGGGAATTGTAATGCCACAATGCGACGGGTCAATTGATCGCTGTTCGGAAACGTGGAACAGTTCGACAATGGATCAAGTTTACAATCAAGTTCAAGCCGCGATGAATTGGTGGAACACACGCATGGGCGGGCGCGTAACGTTTGTGTACGATCAACGGCGTCAAGCCGCGACCGGTTATGAACCGATCAATCATCCGCAATCGGATGAAGGATTATGGATCGGCGACACGTTATCGCGCATGGGATTTTCCGGCACGTCGTACTTTGAGCAAGCGTACGCGTACACCAATTGGCTGCGGCAAACCAAACAAACGGATTGGGCGTTCGTTATCTTTGTCGCGAACAGCGTGAACAACGCGAGCGGAACGTTTAGCAACGGTTACTTTGCGTACTCGTACATTCCGGGTCCGTTTATGGTGACGACGTACGATGACGACGGTTATGGAATTACAAATATGGGCTCGGTGATCGCGCATGAAACCGGTCACATCTTTGGCGCGCTCGATCAATATTCCGGCGCGGGGGTCGCGTGTTCCACTGCGAGCGGCTATTTACAAATTCAAAATCAGAACAGTCAATTGAGTTGTCAATCGAATCAGGACAGCATTATGCGCGGCGGCGTTTCGCCGTACGTGAATAATTTAGTGGACGGGTTCGCGTTAGGGCAGTTGGGTTATCGCGTGAGCAACGCGAACGGAATTCCGGATCCAGTGAATACAAAACCCGCGATCGTGCTCGGTTCCGTGCCATCGTCGGTGAGTGGAAGCGTCACGGTGAATGGCACCGCGTTCGATCAACCGTACACACCGCCGACCGGCGATTCGATTACGATCAACAATATCACGAGCGTACAATATCGCGTGGATGGCGGCGCGTGGTTAAATGCCTCGCCCGCGGATGGCAGCGCGACGTTTGATAAAGTTTCGCAAAATTTCACGTTCACATCTGCGCTCACGAGCGGATCACATACGATTGAAATTCGCGCGACGAATCGCGTGAACAATACATCGGATAGCGTTTCATTTTCGGTGAGTTCAACTTCCAGCGGAACAACGACAACGAGCGCGACCGCAACGCCGGTTCCACCGACTGCAACTCCGGTTCCTCCGACTGCGACGCGCGTTCCGCCAACCGCCACACCGGTTCCGCCTTCGCCAACGCCGACGCGCGTTCCACCAAC
>JACQEA010000429.1 GCA_016200825.1 Chloroflexota bacterium
GTTCGATTTTTTCTAATGGCACGCCGGGCGTTGCCGTCGCGCTGAACTCAATCAAGCCGGGGTCGAGCGTTTCACGGAAACTGCAATCCACACTCGTCGCCAATTCCGTTTCAACTAACGCGCGATACAATCGCGTCGAGCGGCCCGGACTGCTTTGCCCGGAATAACTCATACTGCCCACGCCGTCGAGAACGCCTGCGAGAACGAACGCCGGAAAAAAATCGGGGTCGCTCGCGCGCGGCGCATGATACGCGGCGTGAAAATAATTCATCGTGCCCGGACGCCGCACTTTGACGCGGCGTTCCCCTTCTTGCGGCGGCTCGGTGGTTTTCATCGCGGGCGGGTCAGCGCCGCGCGGAATCGCGCCAAATTTTTCTTGAATTTTTTCCAACATCTCGTTCGCATCAAAATCGCCCGCCGCGACAATGATCGCGTTGTTGGGCACATAAAACATTTTGTAATGCGCGTAAAGTTGCTCGCGTGTCATGATCTGCAAATCTTGTTTCCAGCCAATCGTATCGTGATGATACGGATGAACTTTGAACGCGGTCGCTTGGACTTCTTCCGCCAACCAAAAATTTGGATCGTTCTCCGCGCCTTCGCGCTCGGAAATAATTACCGTGCGTTCCGAGTTGACTTCGACCGGATCGAATAGCGCGTTGATCATCCGGTCCGATTCGATCCGGAGCGCGATGTCAATCTTGTCACTCGGTAGAGTTTCAAAATACGCGGTGAAATCCGTCCACGTGAACGCGTTGTCCACGCCGCCGTTGCGATTGATGAGATGCATGATCTCACCTTTATCGAGCGTCGGTGTGCCTTTGAACATCATATGCTCGACCCAATGCGAAATACCGGTAATGCCCGGCACTTCATTGCGCGAGCCAACGCGATACCATACCCAAAACGTCGCGACGGGCGCGGTGCGAATTGGTTTCAAAAGTATTTTCAAACCGTTATCGAGTTGATGTTCAGTTACATCAATAGCCATTCGATTCTCCGTTGGTCACAGAAACTCTACTCGTCCGACCATTTCTTCTGGACTGATTACCTCAAAGATAAGAAACAATGCGTCGATCATTTCACCTACGCCTAAAGCGCCTTGATCGCAAAATGCAATTCCAGAATGAGCAATTTTCTGGCGATGAGCGCGCAGAAAATCATTGTCATGGGTAACGAAAACTAGTTCTCCGCGCTGAGCGTAAGCGAGTTGTTCCAAATCCGTGGCTCCACTCATGCCAACATCTTGAGCACGGATGACATCCACACCTCGCCGACGCAGTCCGAGCAAAACTCCTTTGGAAATATGCTCATCAAGATAAAAGCGTATACGATCAGGCACGCATTTCCTTCAACTTGGCGCGAAGCAGAGACGGAGTGCCGCGTTTCATCCCCGCCGCATATTTACGATCACGCTCAATATTGCGCCGAATTTCCGCGCGGTGATCAAAGTAATAGGAAAGCGCGGCGTAAACTTCGCCAAGCGTCAATTCATACTCGTCTGCGATTTCATCCGGCGAGAGCCCCATTCTCTCGGAAGCCATTGCCACATCTTGCACCCGGATGCGATGCCCCGCGATGCGCGGGCGTCCGCCGGCAACGCCGGGAGTTTTCACGATGTAGGATTTGAGTCCGATTGAAACACGCGCAGTTTTCAAAGCCATCGCTAATCTCCTAGTCTCTCCAACTCCCTTGCCAACTCCTCGTTCCCCGGAATATTACCGATGGGTCCAATCACGCGCGCGGATTTAATTATGCCCGCGCGATCAACAATGAACACGCCTTGCTCAATCGCGACGGTGCTGTGATAAACGACGCGCTCCAAAAAATCGCGCCCCGCTAAATCCGACACCGCCGCGCGCGCCTGCGCGAGCGGTTCGCTAACAATGCCGCGCAGATTACTAACCACATCGTATCCGAGCGCCTGCGGAAATCCCTTGTCCGCTAAACCATATTCCTTATACACCCTAAATGTAGAATCGCACAAATACGGAAAGGCGAGTTGGCGTCCCGAAAAATAAACTTGTGCGCGCGCGATTGGATTCGGCGCGATTTGTAAAATCTCCACGCCGCGCGCGCGAAATTGTGGATAGCCCAATTGCAAGCGCGCCATATGTTGCCGACAAAATGGACACGCAAAGCCGCGCGAGAACCACACGATCACGGCTTGCTTGCCGCGAAAATTTTCGAGCGCGATCATTTCGCCGTTCACCGCGGGCAAAATAAAATTCGGCGCGGGTTGTTCGATGCGGGGGGCTGAATTGGTTTCAAGATTCATAGTTTTATTTTTCTAGAATATTCAAAATGAGAAAATTACAAAAGTGATTCTTGAACTCGTCTAGATCAACAAAAAACAAGAGACGGAATCGCGCCGTCCCTCATTTGCCTTTTTTTTCTTCTTGCTTCAAAACTTGAGCGAGCATTTTCTTCACTTCAGTTTGCATCGTGGGTAAATCTCGCCGCACGGTTTCCTAGACCAAATCGAGTTTGATTCCGAAATACTTGTGAATCATCCTATCTCGAAGAAAATCAGAGTAGAGCCGGTTTGAACTCATAGCGTCACAACCTCGGAAAGAATGCGACGGCCGATTGCCGGCTTGAGAGTATCCTTCAAAACCAAATCAACGTTTACGCCAATCATTTGGCTCATCGCACGTTGAAGATGAACATACTGAAAGAGTGTGGGCGATTGTTCAAATTCCACGAGCACATCTAAATCGCTGTTCTTCTTTTGCTCGCCGCGCAGGTACGAACCGAACACGCCGAGCGATTTGACATGATATTGCTCGCGGA
>JACQEA010000430.1 GCA_016200825.1 Chloroflexota bacterium
ATGAATGATAATCGCGCGCACCGCATCATTCGCGTCGAACTCGGCGAGCGCGTTTCCGACTTCCGTCATCACCATTCCATTCAACGCGTTCAATACGTTCGGACGATTCAGTTGAATCAATCCAATCGCGCCGTCAGTGCTGACGAGAATATTTTCGTATGCCATCATCGCCTTTAATTTTTTCTGCGTTGACAATCCGACCACGCGACTATCGAACTATTTTCACTTCACCAAAGCCGACACTCGCGCGCACACTCAATTTGCGCGACGCGGTGGCGTAATCGTTTGTTTGATAATCAACGGTTGGCGCGATGCCTGCCGATTCGTCGTCAAACACGCGCGCTTGTCCAAACCCCGCGCGCGCGCTAACTTGCACCGCCAACTCGCGCGGTAATTTTATTTTTATTTCGCCAAAGCCGAGCGACGCGCGCACCGCGTTTTCGCCGTCAGGAAAATTCGCGCGCGTGAAATCCAAATCCATTTCTCCAAACCCGTGACGAAAACTTTCATGTTGAATCGTTTTGTTCGCGAGATCGGGCGCGTATTCGCCAAAACCCCACAGCATTTCGTCGCGGGATTCCGTTTGACGCGGATAGAGTCCGCGCCACACCAGCCAGACGCCCAGCGCGATAAAAATAATTGCCCAGAGTTGCTCCCAGCGAAAAATGAACCAACCGAGATTGTTCGCCAACAGCAATGCGCCGAACAGAATTAGAAACAACGCGGGAAAAAGTTGCGCCGATCGAACGCGTGACATGCATCACCTCAAGCGCGAATCAAGATCGCTTCAACAATCTTTTTTCGTACCCATAGCCCAACTGCGCGATATGTTCGAGCGTGTGATTGTAGCAATGCGTTACCAGCCATTCGAGCGTAATCCTACCGTACTCGGGATGGATCGCCACGCGCGCCCAATCGTCATCTTTGGTTTTTTTCAACCGCGCGATCAATTTACGCCGCGCGCCGCTGAAATCTTTTAGCAGCGCGTCGAGCGGTTCACTCGCCGAATAATGTTCGCGCATCCAACTTTCTTGATCGAAATTTGGCACCCGCGGCGCCTCTTCATTCAAAATTCGCGGCACGCGATACAGAAACACATTTCGTTCGGTGTCGCGCAAATGCGAGAGGACTTGATGAATGCTCCACTCGTTTGGCGCAGGCGCGCTACCGATCTCTGCGTTCGAAAATTTATGCGCGTACCAAATTAATTCCTTGCCGCTCGCGTCCAATCGTTCGATGAGTCCACGATGCCAACGATTCATTCAACCCCCGGCTGAATTGATTTCGACAATTCCTCGATTAATTTTTTTGTTTCATCCGCTAACAATCCGCTGTACGCCGCAGTATCTTGCACCGACGCGTTCAGCAAGACGATACATCCGCCGCAAATGCGAATCCCGTGTTCTTCCAACACCTCCATCGCTTGCGGCGCGCGCGCGAGAATTTCATTCACAACCGTCTCGCCCGAAATCACGCGCGCTTCCGTTGGCGATTTCCATTCGATCAGATCAATCAAATTATTATCAGGATCGAACAAGGTCGCGTGTTTTCCAAAGCTAGTTGCTTTTGGCGGCGCGACAAATCGAACACCCCGCGCGTAAAGGGATTGATGCGTCGCGTCCAAATCAACCACGCGAAAAGTGAGATGCACCGCGTTGCCATTTGCAAACGCATCGACGCGCGGATGCAAAACAATTGCCGCGCCGCGCGCTTTGAATTGTACCCAGCCCGGCGCGGCGTAATCGAGCGGAATGCCCAACACATCGCGATAGAACGCGGTGGATTTTTCAATGTCGTTCACGTAGATGATGGTGTAGGCTAGATCGGAAAGCATATCAAGCCCCTACGTCATTGCGAGGAGCCGCGAAGAGGCGACGAAGCAATCTCCAAATGGGTCTAGGGGATTGCTTCGCTACACTCGCAATGACGCGTTGCATTACAATTTCTTCCCGCAATTTCCGCAAAATTCAAAATGTTCTGGAATACGCGACGCGCCACAATTGGAACACGTCTTGGAATAATTTCCCCAGGGCCAATCGGGCGAGCCGCCTTCGATTTTGGAATTACGCAACATTTCATAATTCGGCGCGCGTTTTTCGTGGAACGATTTCAAACCTTCTTCCACTTCGGCGGAATCCGCGTGCAAACTCAACCAATCGCGCGCGTGACCAACCGTCATCGCCCACGAAAAATCTTTCCAAAAATTTGTTTGCAGTTTGGTGTAGCGAAAAACTTCGGGCATTTTATCTAAAAGCTTTTCGACCATCGCGTCAACGGCGTCGTCCAATTTTTCTTTCGGCACCACTTGATTCACCAAGCCCCATTCCAACGCGGTGTGCGCGGAAATCGGTTCGTTGAACCACAGCATTTGGCGCGCGCGTCGGTCGCCGATCATTATCGGCAGCCATTGTGTCGCGCCGCCCGCCGCGACACTGCCGCGCGAATTTCCTACTTGGCGAATCGTTACATGCTCCGCCGCGACCGCGAGATCGCACGCCAGATTAAATTCGTTTCCGCCGCCAACAACGATGCCGTTCAAGCGCGCGATCGTCGGCTTGCCGATGCCGCGTAATTTATCGTGCGCGTCTTGAAACGCGCCGAACCATTTCCAATAATCATGCGGGCGCGCGAGAAATTTTTTCTGCTCGTCCAAATCCGCGCCCGTACAAAATGCTTTCTCGCCCGCGCCAGTCAGCACAACGACCGACACGCGATCATCGTCCGCCGCGTCTTGAAACGCGCGCGCTAACTCGCGCAAGGTCTGATAATCAAACGCATTCATCACCTCGGGGCGATTGATGATGACAGTGGCGCGGTGATTTTGAACAGAATAAATTAGTCTTTCGAATTCCATAAATAAATCTTATTTTCTACGATAAATATCGCGCCGATGATCAATTTGATGAATGATAAGGAGTTGTTCATTGTCAAGCCTTTCGTAAATTACTCGGTAATCTCCGATACGAAATTTGAAAAACCCAGCAAGATCACCGGTGTACGCTTCTGGCTTGATGACCTCCAGGTTTTCCGCAAGCCACTGAATACGCCTAGCAATCAGTCGTCCAGCTTGCTTATCCAACTTTGCCAAATCGCGCGTCGCTTCATCGAGAATAAGTAAACTGTACAAACTCATTACTCCAAGCCAAGTTCTTTGATCACATCCGTAAATGGTCTGCCTCGATTGCCTCGAGCAACTATCTTCTTTTGTCGCAAAAGTCGCGCGCGGACAGATTTGCGAACTTCGAGTCCTTCATCTGGATCGCCCAATAGTTCCAGTAATTTTTCTTCTAGCGATGATTCAATCAGCTTTTTTAATTCCGTTCTCGTCATTTGGGAAATCAACTCATTCATAATTACTCCTCTTTGGTTTTCATTTCGGCGATTGTCTGAATCTCTTCTAGGCTTTCACTTCATCCGCAAACGCCACCAGCACGCGCGCGAAGCCCATCAAATTTTTTCCTGCTCAAATTTTTCAGAACAAGGATTGTTTAGGTCTGCCTCACTTGCGAGCGAATTTTTTCAACCAGTCCTTTGATTTGATCCAGCGATGTTTGCACATCACTCTTGGTCAAACCCGAGGCAACGATGAAAGGATAACGCTCGACGATATAGAACCCGGTAATTTTTTGGCACGCATCGCGAAAAGTTTCGAGTGAAGTATCGTACTTTAGCGCGGCGTCAAGCAACGCCTCCAAATCGTGAATGCGTTCCAATCGCCAGCCCTTTGACAACAAAAATGCTTTCAGAAATTTTTCGAGAGACTGCTGAAGATAGAATCCAGCCGCTTCGGAATCATCATCGTCCAGCATACGACTAACGCGATCCAGATCTTTTTCCGCAACGCGAAGCCAATCGCTCGGATTCGATGATTCTCTAGGCGGCATATAACAGCTTGCCCTTTTCAACTATTTCTGCAATGACTTGGTCGCCAGCCGCGAGCCGCTCCGACAATTCATCAGGAGTGACAACCAACGTATCCAAACCAATAAGTAGTTTGGAGTCGGAAAGAATTCGCCGCACAGTCACCCAACGGTCAATAAAGCGTTCGCTCGTGTTCTTAACGATCAAAAGATCAATGTCGCTGTCACGACGCGGCTTGCCGTACGCGTACGAGCCGAAGAGAATAATTTTCTCGGGCGCGTATTGATCGCGCAATTTTTTCACGATGCCTTTGATCAAGTCTTGGTTTTTCTTACGACCATTCGTTCGTTTCTTCATTTCTAACTACCGACTTCTTCCGCGTACA
>JACQEA010000425.1 GCA_016200825.1 Chloroflexota bacterium
ACACGTCATTGCGAGGAGCAGATTCGCGGAGTTTATCCTGAACGAAGTGAAGGGCTCACTGTAAACTCTGCGACGAAGCAATCCCCAAAATGACAAATGAACTTTTGTCTCTTTGCGGTGAGATAATTAAATATGTTTTCAAAATCGTTTGAGCAAATGCACGGATGGGTGGACGCGCGCTTGTCCGCCTACATTGACAACCAACTCGCGCGCGATGAACGCGCGCGCGTGGACGCGCATCTGCGCGAGTGCGCGCGGTGTGAAAAAAATCTCGCGTCATTGCAATGGACGATTGCGCTTGCCAAACAAGCGCCCGCGCCCGTGACGAACAAATCGTTTACGCTATCGCCGCAAGAAAAATTCGCGCGCGCCGGTTTCGCGATCGCGCCTGCCGCGCCATCGCCCACACTTGCGCGCGCAAAAACTGAACGCGGCGCGTTGCCCGTTTCAAAATTTAGCGCGCTGCGATTTGCGACCGCGCTGGCTACGCTCTTGCTCGTCGCATTGATCGGATTTGATTTTATCACGCAATTCCAAGCGAATCCGCAAATTGCCTCTGCACCGGCGGCAGAAAAATTCGTCGCGCCGCAATCGGTCCCGCAAGCGACGAACGCGTTGCCGCGCGTCGCGCAACCACAAATTGTTTCAACACCAACTCCACTATCCGCAGACGCCGCGCAAAAAATATCGCCGCAACCCGCGACGGGTCTCGCGGCGCAATCGCCCGCGCCGACCGCGCGCGTAGAAGCGCGCGTTGAACCGACGCGCGCGCCGAGTGAATCCCAAACTGATCTGGCGCGTCAACAAACTCCGCTTGTGCGCATCGCCGAAATTATTTTGGTCCTCATTGTGATTGGTTTAGGCGTGGTCGCTTTTCGTTCGCGTTGACCCATCTTTTTTCTTGTGCTAGAATACGCGCGATTCCAAGCCAGCGCGCGCGAAAAATTTCTCGCGCGCGCGATAAAAAATTTTTGACACTGGCAAAGGAGCATCGGGAAATGTCGAATTGGTTCACCATGAATTTTCCGCCGTCGCGTCACGCGATTGAAAATGAATTACGACTCGCCTTGTGGAGCACCGGCTTTAGCCAAGTGTGGATTACGTGCACCAAAGCGGAATCACCATTTGAATGTCAAGGCTTGTGGCACGATCAATCCTTTCAAGTGGAATGGGAACCGCGTCAATACGTTCTCTTGAAAATGCCAGAGCCAAATCAAAACGTGCTCGAAGCATTTGAAAAAATCTTGAAACATCGCGCGCTCGCGGCGTACAAACAAGACGGCGCGGTCGTCGTCGAATGGCGCGCGCGCGATGCCGATCGGCGTTATGCCGAATTAGCGAACGCAGGCGCAAACGAATTGCAACGACTTAACGCGTGACGATATTTATTTCTCATCGCAAAGCATACCCTGAGCGAAGCGAATGAGACGCAAAGCGCGCACCGTATGTCATTCTGAGGAGCAAGGCGACGAAGAATCTTGTTATTCGCCGAGAGTCAAATTCCAATAGCAAGATGCTTCGCTCCGCTCAGCATGACAATTTCTTTGCGTCTTGGCATTTAATTGAATGATGAAACTTGTCCTCCTGGATTCCAACGCGTTGATCCATCGCGCGTATCACGCGATTCCTCCCAATCTCACCAGCCCCACCGGCGAACCAACCAACGCGACGTTTGGATTTACGTCCACGCTCCTCAAAGTTCTCGCGGATCTAAAACCTGATTACATCGCCGCCGCGTTTGATGTCGGCGCGAGTTTCCGCGAAAAAAAATTCGCGGAGTATAAAGCGCAACGTCCGTCCACGCCCGACGATTTGCGCGTGCAGCTCAAACGCGCGCGCGAGGTGGTTGAAGCGTTTAACATTCCAACTTTCGGTGTCCCGGATTATGAGGCTGACGATTTGCTCGGCACGCTTGCGCGGCAAGCAACCGAACAAGGCGTCGAGGTTGTAATTGTCACCGGCGATTCCGACGCGTTTCAACTCGTTGACGCGAACACGCGCGTGCTAACCTTTGCGCGCCAATTCGGCGAAACGGTAGAGTACGATCAAGCCAAAGTGCGCGAGCGTTATCAGCTTGATCCGAAACAATTGATTGATTTCAAAGCGCTGAAAGGCGATCCGTCCGATAACATTCCCGGCGTGACCGGCATCGGCGAAAAAACGGCCGCGAAACTTTTGCAGCAATTCGGCACGCTCGAAAATATTTACGCACGTCTCGACGAGATCGAGCCGAAAGTGCGCGAGAAGTTGCGCGCGGGTCACGCGCAGGCGCAGATGGGCAAAGACCTGGTCACGATTCGCACCGACGCGCCCGCGCAATTGGATTTGGAAAAATGCCGCGTCGCGCAATTCGACCGCGAACGCGTGGTCGCGTTCTTTCGCGAACTTGGATTTCGCAGTCTGATCGAGCGATTGCCCGGTGAATCGAGCGCGCCGAAAGAAATCCGCGCGGCGGCAACCGAAAAAAATGTACCCGCGCAAAATAATTATCACATCGTGCTGGATGACGCCGCGCTCGCGCAATTGATTGCGCGCGTGAAATCAGTCAACGCATTTGTCGTGGATGTTGAAACAACCGGGACGGATGCCATGACCGCGCAAATGGTTGGGATTGCGATTGGCGTTGGGAATGGCGAAGCGTATTATGTTCCCGTCGCGACGAATGATGAAAAATCACCACAAGTTGAAGAAACAAAAAGCGAAAAACTGAAAGAAAAAAATTTGCAGATGCAATTCGACGCGCCGCCCTCACCCGAAACAAACGCGTCACCGCGCGCGCAGACCGCCGCGCTTCCTCTGGACGTGGTTCTTGAAAAACTAAAACCAATTTTTGAAAACGCGGCGATTCAAAAATTCGCGCACAATGCCAAGTACGATGCGACGATTTTCGCGCAAGCCGGAGTACAAGTGCGCGGCCTCGCGTTTGATTCGATGATCGCCGCGTCGTTGATCGAACCGAGCAGTCAATCCATCGGATTGAAAAATTTGGTCTTTACAAAATTCGGGGTCGAGATGACCGAGATTGCGGAATTGATCGGCAAAGGCAAAAAACAAATTTCGATGGCGGAGGTGGACGTCGCGCAAGCCGCGCCGTACGCGTGCGCGGACGCGGATTTTACTTTTCGACTCGTCGAATTATACAAACCGCAACTCGTCGAACGCGCGCTCGACAAACTTTATTACGATGTGGAATTGCCGCTGATCCCGGTGCTGATGGAAATTGAACGGTACGGTGTGTTGCTCGATCTCGAATTTTTGAAAAAAATGTCTGGCGATCTCGCGCGCCGATTGGCGGAATTGGAAAAACAAATTCAAACGATTGTCGGCGCGCCGATCAATATCGCGTCGCCGCAACAATTGGGCGACGCGCTCTTTAACAAATTGCAACTCGCGACGACGAATGTACCGAAAACAAAAACGGGTCAATACTCCACGGCCGCCGAAGTGTTGGAAGAATTGCGCGGCGCGCATCCGGTCATCGCGCTGATTCTTGAGCATCGCGAGTTGTCTAAATTGCAAGGGACGTACGTGGACGCGTTGCCCGCGCTCGTAAATCCAAACACCGGACGCGTGCATACCGACTATAATCAAACCGGCACCGTGACCGGACGCGTCTCATCGTCGAATCCAAATTTACAAAATATTCCGATTCGCACCGAACTGGGCCGGCAAGTCCGGCGCGCGTTTATCGCGCCGAACGGAAGTAAATTAATCAGCGCAGATTATTCGCAAGTGGAATTGCGAATTCTCGCGCACATCACGCGCGATCCGGGCTTGCTGGACGCGTTCGCGCGCCATCAAGACATTCACGCGGCAACCGCGGCAAAATTGTACAACATTCCAATTGATCACGTCACGCCGGATCAGCGCCGCATGGGCAAGACGATCAATTTTGGAATCGCGTACGGGATCACGGGGTGGGGTGTTGCCGCGCGCACCGAGATGTCGCAAAAAGATGCGCGCGAGTTGATCGACGCGTACTTTGTGGAATTCGCGCGCGTGAAAGATTACATCGAAGAGACCAAGCGCGTGGCGCGCGAACGCGGCTATGTGCAAACACTTTTGGGTCGCCGCCGCTATTTCCCGGAATTGCAAACGACCGCGCGCGTGCATCAAGCCGCGCGCAATCAAGCCGAACGCGAAGCGATCAATATGCCGATCCAAGGCAGCGCGGCGGATATTATCAAACTCGCGATGATCAATCTCCACCGCGAATTGCACGCGCAAAATTTGTGCGCGCGCATGACGCTCCAAGTTCACGACGAATTAGTTTTGGAATGTCCGGATGATGAAGTCAAAATCGTCGCGCCGTTAGTGAAACAAGTGATGGAGCGCGCGTACGCGCTGGAATCGCGTTTGACGGCAGATGTGAGTGTGGGACAGAATTGGGACGAGCAAACGAAAATCTAAAATCAAAATTCCAATTTCCAATTTCCAATTTCTAATTTCTAATTTCTAATTTCTAATTTCTAATTTCCCAATCACCCAATCAGCCAATTCTCCATGACTAAGAAATTCCTTGACAATCCTGACATCCGCGCGAATTTTTTTCTAATCGCGTGGCCTCTGATTTATTTTTTGCCGATCACGTTGGGTCAACAAGTTTGGTATGGCACCGACATCATTCGTTTGTTCCATCCGTTTGGCGTGGAATTATCGCGCGCGTTGAACGCGGGTCGTCTGCCGCTCTGGACGCCGAATTTGCTCGCGGGGTTTCCGTTGTTGGCGGAAGGACAAATCGCCGCGCTCTATCCGCCGAATTGGATTTTATTTCGTTTGCTTCCCGCGCATTTTGCAATTTCGGCGAGCATCTTGTTGCATCTCGCGTGGGCGGGCGTCGGAATGTACTGGTGCGC
>JACQEA010000426.1 GCA_016200825.1 Chloroflexota bacterium
ATTTTTTGTACGGCGCGCTACATCGCGCGGGGTTCGCGAACAAACCGATCGCGCGGGATGTGAACGATGGTTTGGAATTGCGCGATGTGTTCATCACGGCGGTTTGTCGCTGCGCGCCGCCGCAAAACAAACCCGCGCCGCGCGAAATAAAAAATTGCCGCGTCTATCTTGCGCGCGAATTTATTTTGCTCAAGAACGCGCGCGTCGTGATCGCGTTGGGAAAAATTGGGATGGACGGTTATTTGGCATTACTGCGCGAACAGGGGTATAATTTTCGCGGCGTACGCTTTGCGCATGGCACGACGTATACCTTGAGCGAGGAATTGCCGCGATTGATTTGCGCGTATCATCCGAGCAAACAAAATACGCAAACCGGACGATTGAACGCGCGCATGATGGATCAGATTTTTCGGAAAGCAAAAAAATTCTTAACCACAAAGGACACAAAGAACACTAAGTAAAAAAACAAAATTATTTCTTTGTGTCCTTTGTGTTCTTGGTGGTAAAATTATTTCAGGAGTGAACAATGAACGTAGCCATGTGGCAAAAAGCATTGAACGTGATTCCGCGCATCACCAAAGACGAGTGGAATCAATTGGACGTCATTTCCAAATGGCTCATCTCGACGCGCGCGGCGGTTTTGATTATGACGTTCATCTCCGCCGCGATCGCGGGCATTCTCGCGTTTCGCAACGGCAACTTTGATTTGGCGAAATGGTTTTTGGTCGCGTTCGGTTTGATTCTCGCGCACGCGACAAATAATCTCGTCAACGATTTCACCGATTTTGTGCGCGGCGTGGATCAAGACAATTATTATCGCGCGCAGTACGGACCGCAAACGTTAGTGCATGGCTTGCTCACCAAGCGAGGTTTGTTCAAATATATTTTTGTCACGGGATTGATCGCGGTCGCGGCGGGCGGCGCGCTGATTTATTTACGCGGCGGTTCGACGCTCTTGTTAATGGCGCTCGGCGCGTTTTTTGTTTTGTTCTACACGTTCCCGTTGAAATACATCGCGCTGGGCGAGTTGGCGGTGTTGATGGTGTGGGGTCCGCTAATGATCGGCGGCGGTTATTATGTGATCACCGGCGCGTGGGAATGGAACGTAGTGATCGCGAGTTTGCCGTACGCGCTCGGCGTGACGGGCGTGATTTTTGGAAAACACATTGACAAGTTTGAGATGGATAAACAAAAAGGCATTCACACTTTTCCGGTCGTGATCGGCGAAAAAATCGCGCGCGGAATGTTGGTGGGAATGCTCGTCTTGCAATACATTTCGGTCGCGTATCTGGTCGCGATTGGCTTTTTCACGCCGGTAATGTTGATCGTGTATTTCGCGCTGAAAGAATTCGCGCGCATCTATCCGATGTTCAAACAGTCGCGCCCGGCTGAAAAACCTGCGGACTATCCCGATGTGTGGCCCAATTATTTTGTCGCCGCGGCGTTTGTGCATAATCGGCGTTTTGGATTGTTGTATCTGCTCGGCTTGATTATTGACGCGGTGTTGAAGGTGTGGATTCTGAAATAAATACAGGGGGCGACCACGAGGATCGCCCCTACATATTTTCTTTGTGTTCTTCGCGTTCTTTGTGGTTAATAATTTTTCCTCTCTTGATCACCATCTCGATCGGATTCGTACCGAAACGATACGCGAGATGCCGATAATCCGGTACGTCCGCGATCAACACGTCCGCGATTTTTCCTGCCTCTAACGATCCAACTTGATCCGCGATCCCAAGCGACGCGGCAGAATTGATCGTCGCCGCGACAATGGCTTCGGCGGGCGCGAGTTTTTCGTACCGGCACGCGAGCGCGATCACAAACGGCATTGACTCGCACCAACACGTGCCGGGATTAATATCCGATCCCAACGCGACTGCGACATTCTCTGCGATAAACGCGCGCGCGTCCGCGAATTTGCTCAATCCCAAACCAAACGTCGTGCCCGGTAACAAAACCGCGATCACACCTGAGCGCGCCATCGCGCGCATTTCCGCGCGCGGCGTCACCATCAGATGATCCGCGCTTGCCGCGCCGAGTTCCGCCGCAAGTGTTGCCGCGCCGAGATTCGCGAATTCGTCCGCGTGCACGCGCAAACCGAATCCCATTTCTTTCGCGCGCGTCAAAATTTTTCGCGTTTGCTCGAGTGTGAACGCGCCGTCGTCGCAAAAAACGTCACAAAAAAGTGACGAGTGACGGGTGACGAGTGACGAGAAAGATTCTCGCGATTTGCCATCTGCCATTCGCCATTTGCTAACAGCAGGCAGCATCTCTTCTGCAACC
>JACQEA010000431.1 GCA_016200825.1 Chloroflexota bacterium
CGATTCGGCATGCGGCCAAGTTGATGCTGGAGCACAAAATCGGCGGCTTGCCGGTTATGGATCAAGGTAAATTGGTTGGCATCATTACCGAGTCGGATATTTTCCGCGTGTTGGTGCAAGAATCGGAAATTGATTTGCGCGCAGAGTATTTCAAAATTGAGCAAGCGACCGGAGGTTGAATGTCGAATCCGGCGCGCGAAGACGGTTGAATAACAGGCGGCGCACTCGATCTAAAGATCATGCGCCGCTTTTGTTATGCGGCGGCATAGCGCGCGCTCATTTTGATTCAACGCGATGTATGCGCGCAGTTTATTATCGCGGCGATGGATAACATCACGCCATTAGGAATTTGGGAATGGCTTTGGTATAATAGCGTCAACCATTTGCGATGGGCCATTCTTCTTTCGCGAACCGGGAAGGAGGTGAAACAATCTCGCGGATTCGGAAATTTTTTCAACGCAGAAAATCGGCGCGTCGTCGCGCGTCGGGATAAATGCATAGATGACGAATGGTGCGCGACGACGCGCCACAGCATCTCTAGGAGGAGAAGCCAACCATGAACCGCAAATTATTTCTCACGCTCGCGTTGATCGCTGTTCTCGCGATCAGTGCCGCGTGCGCGCCGGCTCCGGCGCCCGCGCAACCCACGACCGCGCCCGCCGCAACGAGCGCGCCGGCGGCAACGCAAGCTCCCGCCGCGACCGTCGCGCCAACCAAAGCGCCCAAAACACTTTTGGTTGGATTTACAGAATCCAAAACCGGCGCGCAGAATGTCGCGTCGAAGAAACAGGTGGAAGGTCTCAACCTGTGGCTGGATACCGTGAAAAAAGCCGGCGGCATTAAATTGAAAGACGGCACGGTCTACATTCCCGAACTCAAGTCATACGACGATCAAAGCACGGCGGATCGCGTGCAACAATTGTACACTCAACTGATCACGAGTGACAAAGTTGATTTTCTGATTAGCCCGTACAGCAGTACGCTGGTTAAATCGGCCGCGATCGTTTCGGAACAAAATAGTAAAGTGATGCTCACCGTCGGCGGCGCGGATGATGCGACGATGGAACAAGGTTTCAAAAACATCTACCAACTGTACACGCCGGGCAGTCGCTACTTGATCGGCGCGGTCGACGCGATGTTGAAACTTGATCCGACGATCAAAAGAGTCGCGGTGGTGAATGAAAAAGATTCCTTTTCGGTTTCCGTCGTCGCCGGTTTGTTGCCGTATTTGAAAGAAAAAGGTTTGGAAGTCGTCGTGAATGAAGGCTACGATACCGGCACGACCGACTTTTCGCCGTTCATCAACAAAATCAGCGCCGCAACTCCCGACGCGATTTTAGGCGGCGGTCACTTGCCGGATGGCACAACGTTTGCCAAGCAATTGAAAGAAAAAAATGTCGCGGTTCGATTTGTGTCGTTGCTCGTCGCGCCGCCGGAACCAACTTTTGCGGACATTGGCGATGCCGCGCTCGGCATTGTTGGCCCCAGCCAATGGGAAGCGCAAGTGACTTATAGTCCCGAAGCCGCGAAAACCGCGAACCTTCCCTTCTACGGACCGATCAACAAAGATTTCATCGCCGCGTACCTCGCGAAGTACAATGCGCCACCGTCCTATCACTCGGCGGGTGGTTATGCGGGAGGGTTGTTACTTCAAAAAGTAATCGAAGATGCGGATAGCATTGATCCTGAAAAAATCAAAGCCGCGCTCGATAAAACAAATGTCATGACTTTTTACGGCGTCGTGCAATTCAGTACCGACGCGAAATCGCATGGCAAACAAGTCGCGCATACGATGGTCTATATGCAATGGCAAAAAGATGCCGCTGGCAAACTCGTGGCGCAAGTTGTTTGGCCCCTAACCGCAAAATCTGCCGACGCGATTCTGCGCAAATAGATCGTTCGTGATTTATAAATGTAGTCGGGTGGTCGTACTGACTGCCCGACTACACAACTATTAGACGCGTACATCTGCACATTGGAGTGCCAATGAACATCGAAGCTCTACTCGCCTCATCAATTGACGGCTTGATGCTTGGTTTTATTTATGGACTTGCGGCGATGGGTTTGACTTTGATCTTTGGCGTGATGCGCGTCATCAATATTTCGCACGGTCCGATTGTCATGTTAGGCATGTACACCGTCTATGTGCTCACGACTCAATTCGGTTTGAATCCCTATCTCGCAATTTTCCTGTCCATTTTTCTCGCGCTGTTGTTTGGTGTGGTGATGTATTTTGTCGCCGTTCACAAAGTTATCAACGCGCCCGAACTCACCACGCTGCTCGCGACTTTTTCCGTCAGTCTGATCATCATCGGCGTTGCCACCGTGGTTTTTACAACCACTCCGCACGCGCTTGATGTGCAATTACCGGGTTTTCAAGCGGGCGCGATTACAATTCTCGGTACGCGCGCGGTTGCCGTGCTCATCGCGATTATTGTGACCGCCGCGCTGTACGCGTTTTTATATCGCACGCGCACGGGCAAATCTATTCGCGCGGTTGCAAATAATCGGAGCGCGGCGGAATTGATGGGCATCAACACGAGCGGCGTACTCGGCTTGGCGTTTGGAATCGGCACGATGCTTGCCGCGATTTC
>JACQEA010000432.1 GCA_016200825.1 Chloroflexota bacterium
GTTATTATTCGCGGTGGCGTCCCACAACACAAGTTTCTTTTTCTCTGACCATGGCTTGCCTTCCACATCCGCGGACGCGCGATTGTACATGATGTGCCGATTCGCGGGCCACGCAAATCCCCAGCCCGGCGAAATCCACGCGTCGCCTTTGCGTTCGCGCGTGCGATTACGTCCTTCTTCTGGAATCACGCCGGTGTAAATCCACGCCGCGCCGGCGGTCGTTCCAGTCTCTGTCAAATTCGCAAAAGATGCCAACGGTTTTTTATCCGCGACGGTATATCCGTTGATCTCTTTCAAAATTTTGTAATCGGATGGCTCATCTTTGATACGCCAATCTTTGACTTCGGCCGGTTCCGGATCGTAATCCCACGTGAGATTCTTGATGCCCCAATCCCGGTCGAGTGTAGAGTTTTGGTACGCTTTGAGAATTCGTTTGCCGAGTTGATACGTGAACCACGAATCACTGCGCGCATCATCGGGCGGGTCGGCGGCTTTATCGTGATGTTGCAACAGTCGTTGCGTGTTGGTGAATGAACCATCCATTTCCGCGACAACTGCCGCGGGCAAAAAGAAAACTTCGGTCTTGATATCCGCTGTTTTCAATTCGCCGGATTTTATTTCAGGCGAATTACGCCAGAACGCCGCGGTTTCGGTTTCAAAGAAATCGCGCACGACCATCCAATCTAGTTTGGCGAGCGCTTTACGTTGAAAGCGCGCGTTCTGTCCACCCACCGCCGGATTTTGTCCCATGACAAAAAATCCTTTGATCTTTCCGGCCGTCATGTCCAGAAAGATCGGCATATGCGAATGATCGCCGGTGATTTTCGGATGATATTGATAACCGTACTCGTTATCGGCCGTCGCTTTATCGCCCCATTGCGCTTTGAAGTACGACACCGCGAATTTCGGGAAATTGCCCCAGTACGATGTCGCGATTGGCACGGCTTCGGTGAGAATGTATTCTTTCAACGAGTCGTGTACCTTGCGCGCATCCGGCATATTCAGATAACCGGGCAGCGAATGATAAAGCGTCGCGATGTCCGTTGAACCTTGAATCGTCGCGTGACCGCGCAACGCCAACACGCCGCCGCCTGGGCGACCAATGTTGCCGAGCAACGCTTGCACCATCGCGGCAGTGCGAATAATTTGCACGCCGGTTGTGTGTTGCGTCCAACCAACCGCGTACGTAATGTTGCAAGTTTTCTCGCGCCCGGAATTATTCAGCAACGCGTTTGCAACCGCGAGGAATTTTTCTTTGGGACAGCCGCAAACTTTTTCCACCATCTCCGGAGTGTAGCGTGAATAATGTTTCTTCACGATTTGGAAAACGGAGTTGGGGCTTTGCAACGTCAGATCGGTTTTGGGACGACCCGGCACGCGTTGCAAAAGTAAATCGGTGAAATTTTTTGGATCCGTGACGGAAGGCGTCGGCGCGGGATCGCGCTGATAGCCCCACGTCGCGGTGGCGTACGATTTTCCATCCGCGGAAATTCCGGAGAAAACACCATTGAGGTCTTCGGTGTCTTTGAAATCCGCGTTGATGAGCGTCGCCGCGTTGGTAAAGTTGGCGGCGTATTCTTTGAAGAACGGATCCGTGTTCCAGCGGTCACTGTTGATAATGAAATTAATCAGCCCGCCCAGGAACACAATATCCGTACCCGCGCGAATCGGCGCGTGAATGTCGCACATTGCCGATGTGCGCGTAAAGCGCGGATCAACATGGATCAGTGTCGCGTTGTGATCGAGCTTGGCTTTCATGGGCCAACGAAACGCGACGGGATGGCACTCTGCCATATTCGAACCCATGATCATCACCGCATCCGAATTCATCAGATCACGGGCAAAAGTCGTAGCCGCACCGCGGCCGAATGTGACCCCCAGACCGGGGACCGAGGCAGAGTGTCAGATCCGAGCCTGATTTTCCAAATACACGACGCCGAGCGCGTGCATTAATTTTTGATGGACATAGTTCCATTCATTGTCCATCGTCGCGCCGCCGAGCGATGCGACCGCGTACGTGTTCATCACGCGTTTGCGCGTGCCGCCCACATCTTGAAACTCGTTGAAATTCGCGTCACGCGTTTTTTGCGTCAATTCCGCGATGCGATCCATCGCCCAATCCAACGGCTTGTCTTCCCATTTATCACTACCGGGCGCGCGATATTTTACTTTCGTCCATCGCAATGGATTTACCGCGAGTTGGTACGTTGCCGCGCCTTTCGGGCAAAGTGTGCCTTCGTTGACCGGTGAATCCGGATTGCCTTGAATGTCAATAATCGCGCCTTTGTCGTCTACCGTCACAACTTGACCACATCCAACCGCGCAGTACGGACAAATACTCGCGACTTCTTTGCCTTTCTTGATTGGCACCGCAGACGAACTGGCGCGCACGCTGGTTGTATCGAGACCAAGCCCGATCAATTCGGCGGCAACCGTACTGCCAGCCACACCAGCGGAAAGTTTCAAAAAGTCGCGGCGGGA
>JACQEA010000015.1 GCA_016200825.1 Chloroflexota bacterium
ATTCCCATTGATCAATACCTCTTTCCTCCATCATCCAATCCGAACAGAGGAATTATACAACATTTTTCGAATCCGCACTCAACGAATCTTTTCTTGCCATCGCTCGCGGCAAAAAGTAATTTTCTCTGTGTTCCCTCTGGTGAAAAGTTTTTTTGGTTTTCTTGGCGGTGAAAAATTTTTTCTTCTCTATGTCCTCTATGGCTAACAATTACCCGCCGCCCGTCCCCATGATTCCGCCGTCCGTCATTTTTTTCACATCCAACACGCGATCAATCTCCGCCGCGCTCAAATATCCTTTTTCCAAAACCACTTGCTTGATCGGCACATTGCGCGCCATTGCTTCTTTAGAAACCTCGGCGGCTTTCAAATATCCGATCACCGGATTGAGCGCGGTCACCAGCACCGTAGATTTCGCGAGCCACCCTTCCGCTTTCTCGCGATTCACCGTGATGCCCGCCACGCATTTCGTCGTGAACGCGTTCACCGCGCCGATCAACACATCCATCGTTTGAAATAAATTGTACGCGATGATTGGCATCATCACATTCAATTCCAATTGTCCCGCCGCGCTCGCCATTTGCACCGTCAAATTATTTCCCATCACGTGATAACACGCCATATTTAACATTTCCGCCAGCACCGGATTTACTTTGCCCGGCATAATGGACGAACCCGGCTGAACCGCGGGCAAACGAATTTCATCGAGACCGGTTGTGGGTCCCGACGCGAGCAAGCGAAAATCATTCGCGATGCGCGTCAACGTGAGCGCGAATGTGTTCATTGCCGCGGAAAAATCTGCCGCGTCCGCGAGCGACGACATAGACTCAAACAAATTTCCGCTTGACCGCACATTCAAATTCGCCAATTCGTTTATTCGTTTCAACATTCGTTGATGATATTCCGGATGCGCGTTCAATCCCGTGCCAGTTGCCGTTCCGCCAATGCCTAATCTTCGCAAGCGATCCCCCGCGGTCGCGATGCGTTCGCGATCGTTGCGCACCGCGCGCGCGTACGCGCTAAATTCTTGTCCCAATGTCACTGGCACCGCGTCTTGCAAATGCGTGCGCCCGGATTTTACAATGTCGGAAAACTCTTTTGCTTTCGCGTCGAGCGCGTCCGCGAGCGCGTCGAGCGTTTGTAATAATTCATCTAATCGCCACAAGCAACCCAATCGAATCGCGGTGGGGATCGTGTCGTTCGTGGATTGCGCCATATTGACGTGATCGTTCGGTGAAATTGGTTTTTTCGCGTCGTCGAGTTTGAATCCCAGCAGTTGATTCGCTCGATTCGCGATCACTTCGTTGACATTCATATTGTGACTCGTGCCCGCGCCGGCTTGAAAGGGGTCGAGAATGAATTGCGTTTCCCATTTGTTCTCGATCACTTCTTGCGCCGCGCGCGCAATCGCGTCCGCGAATTTTTTGTCGAGCAGTCCCAGATCGCGATTCACGTCCGCGGCGGCGCGCTTGATCAGCGCCATTGCCCACACAAACGCGCGATATGATTTCAAGCCGCTAATCGGAAAATTTTCGATTGCGCGTTGCGTCTGCGCGCCCCACAACGCATCCGCCGGAACATTCACATTGCCGAGCGAATCTTTTTCCGTGCGCAAAGACATGCGACCTCCAGAGGTGGAAAAATTTTCTCCCCTCCTCTTTTTTCTCGCGTCATTTTTTTCCGAGCTGCGCCATTTGAATGCGCGCTTGACTCTTCAAGAGCGCGTGCGCGCCGCCGTTCAACACCTTATCGAATTCTGCGCGCGCGCGAACCGCATCGCCTTTTTTTCCATACAACACACCGAGATAATAATGCGCGTGATCTAAATTTGAATCTTGCGCCAACGCGTGTTGAAATTCTTCGATTGCCTTGTCCCAATCGCCGCTCACGTAATACGCGCTCCCCAAATTCAAATGCGCGTTCGCATCGTTCGGTTTGTCCGTGTGCGCGCGCTCAAACAGCGAAACCGCTTCTTTTGCCGAAATTTCCGTCGGCGCTTTTTTTCCGTCCGCCATTTTATTCCTCCCTTGAAAATAATCCGCGAAATATTTTTGCCGCGTGGATTTCCGCTGATTCGCAAATCATATTTTCAGCTGACTAATCTTCCGCCAACACTAACACCCGGTCCTCTGCCACGAAACTGATCACGTCCGATTTTTTTGGATTCACGCGCACGCCGAATCCTTTGCCCGCGTCATTCCCCAACGCTTTGATGCGATACCCCAGCGCGATTTCATTGCGCCGCCGCGCGGATTCGACCAATGTGTAAAAATTCACCGGCTGGTTGAGTTCTACGTAATCCGCCACGGGTTTCAAATAAATTTCCGATCCTTCCGGGTCGAACAAATCTTGAAACACCGCTTGTAATTCTTTATTCTCAGCCAATTGCGACAACATCAGACTCACCAACTTTTCGCTGACGATAAAATCGTCCGCGCGCGTCACTTGCGCCAGTTCGCGATTCCGCACATCCAGCATCTCGCTCACGATCGCGAATTTGCCGCGCGTCGTGTCCGCAATTTCGCGCAGATGCAACAACGTGATCAACGTTTTCGCGTCGGCGATTTGTTTATCGGCGATATCGGCGTTGCTCAACACAATGACGTGATCAAAACGTTCCGCGCGCAAATCATCCAGGACGCTGCGTTCGGTCGGATCGCCGCGGCGGAATGAAAATTTTTGATTCGTCAAATCTTTCATGACATTGCTCAAATCCATTTCGGTGTCCGCGACCAAAATCACTTCCGAGCCGCGCGCCACATAATGATCTAGCTCGCGCACAATCGTCGGCGCGCGCAGATTCCAACCCAAGACCAGCGTTCGCTCGGGTTTTGTTTTTGCCGCGCGCCGCGCGCGAATCGCGCCGGTATTTATTTTG
>JACQEA010000433.1 GCA_016200825.1 Chloroflexota bacterium
ACATCACCGAAAATTTGCGGACGCGCAATCCCGCGTCGCTGAAAATTTGCGCGCTGTTGAACAAGCCCACTCGCCGCGAGGTGAAGGTCGCGATTGATTATGTGGGCTTTGATATTCCAAATGAATTCGTCGTGGGCTATGGCTTGGATTACAACGAACTATATCGCAATCTGCCGTTTGTGGGCGTGCTCAAACCGGAGTTGTATCGAGGGGAATGAAAAGAATATGAGAAATAACTTTTACCGCCAAGTCGCCAAGAAAAAATTTTTCTGATCTTGGCGTCTTGGCGGTGAGATTTTTCTCCGAAAATTTATTTGTTCGCTTGCAAAATTTTCGCGCGCTCGAGCAAACCGTAATTTGTCAGCGTGTGCGTGACGGAAATTTTTGCCGCGCCGCGCGGATTGGTCGCATCTTTTTCGATGACGCGCGTCCACGCGCCGCCGGATTTCAGCGTCGCGCTTTCGCCTGCGATTTCAATTTGCAAGCTGCCGTCCGCGCTCAACGCTTTTAGCATCAGCGCGATGTTTTCGTACACTTCGGCATTGTTCGCGAATTCTTTGAACAGCGGCACGCTGGTCGCGTACGGCAATTGTTCGATCGGCGTCAACGTACTCGACCCGCCCGTACCTGCCGCGCCGACGCGATTGATCGCGAGACCGAATAAACCGATTTGGGTCGCGCCCAAACGCACGAGCGGCGCGGGAAACGCGGCAAGGGTCAACGTGCCGGTGTTCGCATCGAATTGATAACCGGGAAAATCCACCGCGAGCGCAGGCAAACGCCCACTGCCTTCGACTGTGCGCGCGTATTGAACAAACAAATATTTTTCGGTCGGCAAATTTATCGCGGGTGCTGGCGAAGTTGCAACGAGGGTGGGTGATGCGTTTGGCGCGAGTGTCGCGCACCCAACGCTGGAAAGCAAAAAAATAAATCGCGCCAATTTTTTCATAACCGGGTTCGCCGTGTCAGTCGGAAGTGGCTAAACTCGAAGAGATTTATTCCTGCAAAAAAGAAAAGTTACAATGTCATTCTGAGGGAGCGGAGCGACCGAAGAATCTCGTTATGCGCCTTGAAATCAATTGAGTCAACGAGATGCTTCGCGGAGTTTACAGTGAACGAAGCGATACTGCTCAGCACACTTGCACCTGCGGTTACGCAAGTGCAGGTGTGACAATGATTCTTGTCTTTCCGCAAGAATTTGATCTCTTCGCGATTTTTGACTTCCTATCAATCTTGAATCTTGACGACCGCTTCGCGAATTCGCGTCAGCGCCTTTTTGATATTGTCGAGCGAGTTGGCGTACGAAAAACGCAAATAGCCTTCACCTTGCGCGCCGAACGCGGTCCCGCTCAAACACGCCACGCCCGCGTCGTTCAATAAATAATCCGCGAGTTTGCGCGAATCCCAACCCACGCCAGTGACGTTCGGGAACGCGTAAAACGCGCCGCGCGATTTCTTGGCGGTGAATCCGGGAATCGCGTTCAGTCCGTCCACAATCGTATCGCGGCGTTCTTTGAATGCCGCAACCATTTTGCCGACGGATTCTTGCGGTCCGGTCAAGGCTTCCACTCCGGCGTACTGCACAAATCCGGCGACGCATGAATTTGAATTAGTTTGCAAGCGCGCGAGGTGCGGTTGTAAATCTACCGGCATGACGCCCCACCCCAAACGCCAGCCGGTCATGGAATATGTTTTGCTAAACCCGTCGAGCAAAATAGTGCGCTCTTGCATTCCGGGAATGCTCAGCAGGCTCACGAATTTTCCGTCATACAACACGCGCCAATAAATTTCGTCGGTGAAAACGGTGACGTTGAATTTTTGCGCCATCTCCGCGACGACGCGCAAATCGGATTCTTCCAACACACCGCCGGTTGGATTGTGCGGCGAGTTGAGAATGATCAATTTCGTTTGGTTGCTCACTTTGGCGCGAAATTCGTCGGGATCGAAGCGAAAATTATTTTCTTCGCGCAATAAATACGGCACGGGTGTGCCGTCGCAATAATTGATCATGCTTTCGTAAATTGGAAAACCGGGCACTGGATACAACACCTCGTCACCGGGTTCAACGAGCGCGAGAATTGAAAAGAACATGATCGGTTTCGCGCCCGGCGTGACGACGACCATATCGGGCGTGACCTTGACGCCGCGCGTTGCGCTCACGTGTTGCGCGATCGCTTCGCGCAATTCTGGAATACCCGCGCTCGGTGTATATTTGGTTTTGCCATCGCGCAACGCTTTCACGCCCGCGTCGACAATATTTTGCGGCGTCGCGAAATCCGGCTCACCAACTTCCAAATGCACAATGTCGCGCCCCTTGGCTTCCAGCGCGCGCGCTTTGACCAACACTTCGAATGCGGTTTCCGTACCCAAACGATTCATTCTCTCTGCAAGTCTCACGGTATCCCCTTTTAGAAGTTGGAAGTTTGAGTTTAGAAGTTTGACTCTGGAAGCTGGAAATTGGGTGCGCGATCTAATTTCTAACTTCCAATCTCTAATCTCCAATCTTCAATTATTATTTTTTCGCCCGCGCCAAGCGATTTTTTTGTCGCGCGTCCGCTTCTTCCCAGCGGCGTTTTTCTTCGGCGGTTTCTAAAATCAATGGGGGAACTGTAGATGGTTTTCCGTTTTCATCCACCGCGACGTACACCAAATACGCGGTGTTCGTGTGCGTGATTTCGCCGGTCACCGGATTTTCCGCTTCGACGCGCACGCCGACTTCAATTGAACTTTTGCCGACCCAATTCACCGACGCGTGCATTGTCAACACATTCCCCACGCGCACCGGCGAAAGAAAAGTCATTGAATCGAGCGCGACGGTGACAGCCGGTTTACGCGCAAAACGAATCGCGGCGAGACCGCCGGCTTCGTCCACGAGTTTCATCAAAACGCCGCCATGCACCGCGCCCAACGGGTTTGCATCGGCGGGATTCGTTTGATGCGTCAATGTAATTTGGGAATCGGTCGCGCGCTTGGCAGAAAATTTTGGATCGCCGCCGCGCGTTTCGGGTTGATGGTTCAATCGAATTTAGTATATTGACAAAATACAAAATGACAAATGCCGCCGCGCTTTTTGACTTTGACTTTTCTTCCGTTATAATACCGCAGATTTTTCCACACAGGACAACAAATTGAATTTATCGCGATGGCGGAATCTTACGCCGACTCGACAATTGACGTACGGCTGTCTCGGCGTAACGCTAATCGGCGCGGCGGTCTTGTATTGTTTGGGCGCATTTAGTATGTTGGTCCGACC
>JACQEA010000434.1 GCA_016200825.1 Chloroflexota bacterium
ATTCAGTTGCCCGATCAAATTTTCTTTTTCCGCGCGCGCGTTTGTGAAAAACACTTCGCAGAAATCCGCGTTCGCGGTGATTTGTTTGAGCGGACGCACCTCGACGCCGGGCTGACGCATATTGAAAAGGAAAAACGAAATGCCTTGATGCTTGGGCGCGTGCGGATCCGTGCGCGCGAGCAAAATGCCCCAGTCCGCGATAAATCCGCCGCTCGTCCAAACTTTTTGTCCGTTGATTTCAAAATAATCGCCCTGGTCCTCTGCGCGCGTTTTCAAACTCGCGAGGTCAGAGCCCGCGTTCGGTTCGGAAAAAAGTTGGCACCAAATTTCTTCGGCGGTCAGAATTTTTTTCAAAAAGCGTTGCTTTTGTTGCTCGGTGCCGTGAACGATAATCGTCGGACCGCAAATCGAAATGCCGAGACCGTTCACGGTGGACGGCGCACTCACGCGCGCCATTTCATCCGCGACGATGGCTTGTTCCATCGGGCGCGCGTTTTTTCCGCCGTACTCTTTGGGCCAGCCCATGCCCACAAAGCCCGCATCGTACATTTTGCGATGCCACGCTTTACGCTCGTCGAGCGTTTTCAATTCTTGCTTCGGCGCGTTCTCCTCGAACCATTTGCGGACGCGCATGCGAAATGAAATGTCTTCGGGAGTGAAATGAAGGTCCATAGTTGCCTCCTGTTGTGGACGTAGGGGCGAGGCATTCGCCAGAACGTGATCGAATTCAAAATATGATTGGAACAAACAATCAAGATTTCAAGTGAACAAGAGCGAGCGAATGCCTCGCCCCTACAAAAATCATCGCGTCCCGCGCAAACGCGGATCCAAAACATCGCGCAACGCGTCGCCGAACATATTGAAACCAAAAACCGCGAGTGAAATCGCGAGCCCGGGCCAAATCGCCAGCCACGGCGCGATCAAGAAAAATTGTCGCCCGCTTCCGCTCAACATACTGCCCCACGCCGGCATCGGCGGTTTGACTTGCACGGTCGCGAGAATCAAAATGGTTGGAAAAACATTTGGCAACACGTGCCGCATAATAATGCGCGCATCTGTTACGCCCACGCCGCGCGCGGCTTCCATCCATGCTTGATTCCGCACCGCCAGCACCGCGCCGCGCACAACGCGCGATGAATTCGCCGCCACCAATAATCCCAACGTGACGGCGACAATTGCAATCGAAGTGGGCGCGTCCGTGTTGCGCGTGGTAAAGATCGTAATGATCGCGATCAACAGCACCAGCGCGGGGAACGCGATCCAAATGTCAACCACGCGTTGAAAAAATAAATCGAATTTGCCGCCCGCGTAACCGGATAACAGACCGATGATCGTCGCGAGGCCAGTGCCTACGAACACCGCGCCAAATCCAATGACGACCGACACACGCGAACCATAAACGATGCGGCTGAACATATCGCGGCCCTGATTATCGGTGCCAAAAATATGCGCGGCGGACGGCGTTTGCAACCGATCGTCCCCTTTGCCCGCGTCGTACGGAAAAGGCGCGATCGCATCCGCGAAGATCGCAGTAAAGAGCATGAGCAAAACGAGAAAACCGCCAAACGCGCCGAGCGGTTTGCGGCGAATAAATCGCGCGACCGCGACGCGCGCGTTATCGTTCGATTTCAGCGCGGCGTTCGCGTCGGCTTCGCGCGTCAGCGCGCGCGTGGATAATTGATCGGCATAAGAGCTCATAAACACATCGCGTCTAACTATACCGAATGCGCGGATCGAGCCACGCGTATAAAATGTCCACGATCAGATTCGAAAAAATAATCAACAATGCAAAAATAAAAACGACGGCTTGCACTTGCGGATAATCGCGCGAGTTGATCGCGTCGAGCAAAAAGCGGCCCATACCGGGAATAACAAAAATACTTTCCAGCACGACCGTGCCGCTGATCAAGACTGAGACTTGCAAGCCCAAGAGCGTGGCAACGGGAATGAACGCGTTTTTGAGCGCGTGGCGAAATATGACCACGCGTTCCGCAAATCCTTTTGCCCACGCGGTGCGAATGTAATCTTGGCGCAAGACTTCGAGCATTTGCGTGCGCGTCAAACGCATCAGCGCGCCGGAAAGACCGATGCCTAAAATTAACGCGGGCAAAATCATTTGCGCCAAATTTTTGGCTGGATCATCCGCGAATTGAGTATACCGTAACGGCGGCGTCCATTTCCACCAGATCGAAGGCAGCGTAATGGACAACGTCGCGAGCCAAAAGCCCGGGATCGCGAGGAAACCGGTCGCCGTACTGCGCGCAATGTAATCGGAGAGCGTATCTTGCCGCACCGCGGAATAAACGCCCAATGGAATTGAAATCAGAATCGAAATGATCAGACCTAATAAACCGAGTTCGACTGTGATCGGAATGCGGCGCTGGATTTCTTCGATGACCGGCGATTGATCGCGCAAGGAATTGCCCAGATCACCGCGCGCGATTTGCGCGACCCAGTTGAAATATTGTTCGTGAAACGGCAGAGTCAATCCCAATTTGGCGCGCAAATCTTCCAAGTCTTTGGCGTAGCCGCGATAATCTTCCAACATCAGCGAGACCGCATCGCCCGGCAAAAAGCGAATCATCGCGAACACAAAGAGCGTGACGCCAATCAATGTGGGGAGGATCAAAACAAAACGACGAAGCAAATAACGTTGCATAGGAATCGTCTACTAGTCGGGTCGTCGTGGAGTCGAGTAGCCGCGCATTCCTTTCCGCGCGACTACTCGACGAGAAGACACTCTGACTCTGCGACTACTTTGGTTTACTGCTATCGAGCCACATGCGCAAGTACTGTTCCGACGCGCGTCCATAATCGGATTGCGGGAAGTAATCTTTGACCCACGGTTGATATGCCACGGTGACATTGCCGATGGGTCCGATCACGATGTACTGTTTTTCGGCGAGATAGCGTTGAATGTCGTACACCAGTTTGATGCGTTCCGCGCGATCAACCGTCGCGCGTTGCTTTTCGATCATGTCGGTCAGCACGGGATCATCCACGCCGGCGTGATTGCGCGCGCCTTTGGGGTGATACATGTTGAACAAATAATCGTTGGGATCTTGCACCGGTGTTTCCAAACCCCAGACCGCCGCGGGCGCATCGAACTTGCCGAGATACGTCGTTTGAATGTAGGACGCGTACGGTTGGGCTTTGAATTCAACATCGAACCCCGCTTCTTTCAATTGTTTTTGCACCAACTCGACCGACGTGTTGAACGTGTTGCCGTACGCATCCAACACGCTGATGATCGGAACTTTGAGTCCGGTCGGATAACCCGCATCGGCGAGCAATTTTTTCGCGGCGGCAACATCGCGCTTGAAATATTTCGCGTTGACGCCAAAATCGGGACCGAGCAGATTGAGCCAAAACGATTCGAGACCGGACGGAATGTGCGCGTTGTACGTGCCACGGCCTTCATACAACACTTTGATATTTTCATCGCGATCCAGCGCGAGCGATGCGGCTTGACGGACGCGGATATCGTTGAACGGTTTTTCATTTACGCGCCAGTACAAAATGTAGAGCAGATTCTGCGGGTAATCCAGCAGTTGAATTTCTTTATTGTCCGCCGCGATAGATTTGCGATCGGTTTGACTCACCGCCGTGAGGTCAATTTGTTTCGCGCGCAGACCCGCGACCGCCGTCGCGTCTTCGGGGATGATGAGCAGGACGATCTCGTCCAGATACGGGACGCCGGTGATAAAGTAATCCGGATTGCGTTTGCCGATGACTTGCACGCCTTTTTCAAATTTGTCAAAGATGTAAGGGCCCGTCCCAATCACGCGCTTGCGCGCATCGCCATCCGCCTCGATCACTTCGCGCGGCATGATCCAAAAAATTGGCGACGCAATCGTATTCTCAAACGGCGCGGAAACTTCTTTCAAGATGAATTGCACGGTGGCGTCGTCAACTTTTTTCACTTCTTTGACAACGCTGGTGAGCACGGCTTTCTGTACGCCATCTTTGATAAAGCGATTGTACGACCAGATCACGTCGTCGGCGGTCACGGCGCGGCCGTTCATGGGCGCTTTATTTTACCACTTTGCATTTTTGCGGAGGAAGAAAGTGTACGTGAGTCCGTCTTTCGACACGTCCCATTTTTCCGCGAGATCGCCGGTGGGAATGAACGCGTTCGCGCCAATCTTGGGTCCGGTGTCGAATTTCAAGAGACGGCTGTAGAAAAAGCCCGCGAATTCTTGCGAGCGAAAACTCGTGTTGAGATACGGATCCAAATCGGGCGGATCCGCGGTCCAAAAGCGAACGACCAAACTTCCGCCGCGTTGTGGTTGCGGGACTTGCGTCGCCGGCGGCGGTTGAGGAGCCGCCACCGCGACGGTTGGCGCAACTGGCGGCGCGGGAATCGCAGTTGGCGCGGGCGCGCACGCCGCGATGGCAAAGAGCAACAGCCCGATCGCGGCGAATTGCCCGCGGCGCAGAAAAGAAATCGCGCGCCGATTGAAACGATTCATTTTCCCCTCCTTTAGGGTGTCCCTGCCGATCATCAGCCGGGACGAGTAGGCGAGATTATTTTTTGTCGCCCGCTTTTCATTTTGCAGAGAACGCGCTGCGCGTTCTCAATATTGCGAAATAAAAAACAGACCTAACGATTGGTCTGTTATTTCTAAATTTCAAAATCAAGCGCGCCACAAATTCCAAACGCGCGCGCATCGCGATTAATCGCGCCGATGGCTTGCCGATTATTGATCGAGGATGTATGCGAGTGTGCTAAGGTCTGCCGCGACATTGCGTGCTTCCCTTTCAACAGTCCAGTCATGACTGTTTTTACTTGACCGCGAACGAATCCGATTCCACGTTCGCGAACTGAAATTAGCGCGATTATATAACAATGAACAGAAATGTGTCAAACAGAATAAAGCGCGTAAATTGTTTGAGCTGAGTGGCGATCAAGATCGCGCCTATTAGGAAAATCTTTCTTCCGTCCACGGATCCCCGTGCATGTGATACCCATAGCCTTCCCAAAAGCCCGGGCGATCTTGTGGCATAAACTCTATTCCGCGCAACCACTTTGCCGATTTCCAAAAATATAAATGCGGTACCAACAAACGCATCGGATATCCATGATCGGGTTCGAGCGGCTTGCCATCAAATTTGTACGCGAGCATAGTTGCTTCGTCTGCCAACAAATCGTCCAGTGGAATATTGGCAGTGAATCCGTATTCGCAATGCGCCATCGCGAATTTGGATGCGGGTTTTGGTTTTGCGTTTTCCATCACCCACGTCCACGGTACGCCTTCCCACATCGTATCGAATTTGCTCCAGCGCGTCACGCAATTAATATCTACCGTTGTGGTGGTCGTCGTCAGTTTTGTAAATTCATCCCACGATAGACGAATTGGATTTTCGACCAAGCCCCACACTTTGAAATCCCACGTCTTGGGATCAAATTTTGGAACACTCCCGTAATGCAACACCGGAAATTTTTCGGTGAGATATTGGCCCGGCGGTAAGCGTCCGCCCTTCGGATCGAAAACGCGTTTGGGATTCGCGCGGCGCAGCCGATTAACTTTTTCTAAAGGATCAAATGACACGAATGCCTCCCTGTGAATTGATTATATTGTTTCAACGCGCCTTGTCAATGACGCGCGCTCGATTTTCGATTCTAATTTTCTGCGCTTACAGAACTCTTCTGATTTTCTTACCAGATTCTAAAGCGCGATTCTTTACGCGCCGCGCGTTGTAGTATAATGCGGGTATGCGTCCCGTTCTCATTGGCGTCGCGGGCGGTTCGGGTTCGGGCAAAACGACCGTTTCTGCCGCGATTCTCGAACGCGTGCGACCCGATCAACTCGCGTTGATTCAACACGATATGTACTATCGCGATCGCAGTCATCTCCCTGCCGCCGAACGCGCGCGCATCAATTACGATCACCCCGATTCGCTCGAAACCGATTTGCTCGTCGCGCATTTGCAGGATTTGCGCGCCGGCCGCGCGGTGGAAATTCCGCAGTACGATTTCGCGTTGCACGTCCGCAAAAAAGAAATGCGCCGCGTGGAACCGCGCCCCGTCATTTTAATCGAAGGCATTTTGATTTTTGTGGATGCCGCGCTCCGCCACCTGTTCGACGTGAAAATTTTTGTTGACGCGGATTCCGATTTGCGTTTTATTCGGCGGCTCGAGCGCGATATCGCGGAACGCGGGCGCACACGCGAATCGGTCGTGGCGCAATATTTAGAAACGGTGCGTCCGATGCATTTGGAATTTGTGGAACCCAGCAAACGCTACGCGGATGTGATCATCCCCGAAGGCGGCCACAATTTGATCGCGATCAATATGGTGGTCGCGCGGATGCAAGAGATGCTCGACGCGGCATGAACACGCGCAATCGTTTCGACCGCACCGATTCGCTCGAGCGCGGGGCGCGCGCGCAAAAGAAATTTATTCGCGCGGCGTACGCGCGCGGTTGGCGCGTGGCAGGACCGATTCATCGGCAAGATATGGACGAACATTGGGACGTGCGCATCGAAAAAGGCGCGGAAAAATTTCGCGTGGACATCAAAGCGATGAAACGCATCGCGCGCGCGGATGAGCGCGCGCAAGATGAGTGGGTGTGGGTTGAATTGCACGGCGTGCGCGCGCACGATCGCGGTTGGTTGTTGGATGGCAAAGCGGAATTGATCGCGTTTGAAACGCAAAATTCTTTTTTGCTCGTCCCGCGCGCAAATCTCGCCGCGCGAATTTCGGATTGGGTGGATTCGCAAACGATTGTAGATTCGCCGGAGCGCGCGCAGTACAAAGTGTATCAGCGCGCCGGGCGCGTGGACAAAATCGCGCTGATTGAAACGCAGCGGTTGAAAGAAATTCAATGGGCAGAATGGAACACCGAAGCGTCCTAAGGATTCGTAAAAGACCAAGTTCTCCACATTGTCATTCTGAGGAGCAGATTCGCTTCGCTCACTGTAAACTCCGCGACGAAGAATCTTGTTGTTCCAACAGAAATCTTGTGCGTTATTGAAGCAACAAGACCCTTCGCAAGAACGGCTCAGGGTGACAATCCGGAAGTTATTTTTTTCCAGACCCTAAGATGAATGTTTCTTCGGATCAAAATTCTGCGCCGCTCGCGCAACGCGTGGTGCAGGGCGGATTGTGGGCAGCCGGTTCATCGTACGTAACTGTGGTCGTGGGCTTTACCGCGACGGTGATCATGGCGCGATTATTATCGCCCAAAGATTTCGGAACGTTGGCGATTGCGAATTTTATTTTTGGAATTCTCAACGTGCGCGGCAAACTAACGCTGGGACAAGCGTACATTCGCCAGCCCGAATCGTCTGGGCGCGCGTTAGGCACATTGCTCGCGCTTGAGTTGGGGATTAGCGGTGTGAGTTTTTTTTTCGCGTTAATCGGCGCACCGTTTTTGCATTTGCTCGGTTACGACGCCGATGTCGCCGGCGTTGTGATTGCGATGGCATTAATAAATATTTTAAACGCGCTGGCTGGCATACCCGCCGCGATGCTCGATCGCAATCTCCGCATGGGTTACAATTCTGCAATTCTCGCAATTTGTTTTCCGCTCTCTTATCTTCCCGCGATTTTTTTGGCGGCAAAGGGTTGGCAAGTCTGGAGTCTCGTTGTTCAACTGGCGCTGCAGAACATTCTGGTGACTGGCGGTTCCTTCTGGCTGGCGTATAGAGAATTGCGCCAAGAGTTTCGTTTGCGCTGGAGTTTTGATCGCGCGCTCGCGAAAGAATTTCTGCGTTTTGGCGTAATGCAAAGTTTCGCGGTGATCGCAGGATTCTTGGCAACCCAATTTGATAATTTTCTCGTCGGGACGTTTGTCGGTTTAGCGACGCTCGGTTTTTATGATCGTGCGTATCGTTTTGCATCCGTGCCCGATTTGCTCGTCTCGAATATCGTCGCGCGCAACGCGTTTCTCGCCTACGCCCGATTGCAAAATGACCGCGCGCGTTTGTCCAAAACATTAGATATGACGATTTGGATCATCACCGCGCTTGCGTTTCCGCTCGCGCTCGTCCTCTTTGTGATCGCGCCGGACTTGATCGAATTTCTTTTAGGATCACAATGGCTGCCGTCGGTTGTGTATCTCCGTTTC
>JACQEA010000441.1 GCA_016200825.1 Chloroflexota bacterium
GATGCGCGCGTGACGGATCCGCGCTTGCCGGTCGGTTATCGCGTCGGACATATTCCGGGCGCGCAGCCGTTCGATATCAGCCGCGATTTTTTTACGATGGTCAATCGCAGGCGCGAGATCGCGCCGCCGGAACAAATCGCGCACGCGCTCAGCGCGCGCGGCATCACGAATGATTCGGTCGTGATTATTTACGACGAATGGACCGGAACGCTCGCGACGTTCACGTATTGGGCGCTAAAATATCTGGGGCATCGCGACGCGCGCATTTTGCACGGCGGTTGGGCGGCGTGGAAAAAATCGGGCGGCGCGGTCACGGCGGATGCGGCGCAAGTTACAGCGACAGAATACAAACTACAATTAAATCTTGCCGTGCGCGCGACCGCGGAGTGGATTCAATCTAATTTAGCGCGCGCCGATTTATTTTTGCTTGATACGCGTTCGGAAGGAGAATTTTTTAGCGGCCACATTCCCGGCGCGGTAAACCTTGCCCACGACGCGAACATTGATCCGATGACGCAAACATTTCGCGACGCGAAAACTTTGCGCGCGCAACTCGAAGCGATTGGCGCAACGCCGGATAAAGAAATCGTCGCGTATTGCGCGAGCGGCGCGCGTTCTTCGCTGATGTTCACCGCGTTAGAGTTGTTGGGTTATCCGCGCGTCCGCAATTACGATGGTTCGATGATGGATTGGGCGCAAGCGCGCGGGTTGGCGGTGGAGTAGCAAATAGCAGATGGCAGATAGCGAATAGCCGAAACGCGATCTGCTATCTGCCATTTGCCATCAGCCATATGCAAGGAGTTTTCTGTGGCTCAATGGAATCCAAACGTTATCAAAACGCCGAACGATATCAAACCTGATTTCGAATTCGATTTGAAGGGCGAAGTCTGTCCATATACTTTTGTAAAATCCAAACTCGCGCTAGAGATGCTTGAATCGAATCAGATTTTGCAAGTCGTGGTGGACAACGATGAATCCGCGACGAACGTTCCAAAATCAATGCTGAATGAAGGCAATACGGTTCTAGGCGTGGAAAAGGTGAACGAAAAAGATTGGCGGTTGACATTTAGAAAGAAATAAATTTCAATCACGTCATTGCGAGCCCGCGTTTTTTTGCGGGCGAAGCAATCCCCAATTGTTTCGTGGAGATTGCTTCGTCGCGCTAATGCGCTCCTCGCAATGACAATGGAGTCACAATGGCAGAAAAACAAATTGGAACGTGGGCAGTCAAAGTTGGACTCGCGCAAATGCTAAAAGGCGGCGTGATTATGGATGTCACGACCGCCGAGCAAGCAAAGATCGCGGAGGACGCGGGCGCGTGCGCGGTGATGGCGCTTGAACGCGTGCCCGCCGATATTCGGCGCGAAGGCGGGGTCGCGCGGATGGCGGACCCGACAAAAATTATTGAAATCATGGAAGCCGTTTCGATTCCGGTCATGGCAAAAGCGCGCATCGGACACTTCGTTGAAGCGCAAGTGTTGGAAGCGCTCGGCGTAGATTACATTGACGAGTCCGAAGTGTTGACACCGGCGGATGAAGAAAATCATATCAACAAAAATGATTTCCAAGTTCCGTTCGTCTGCGGCTGTCGCAATTTGGGTGAAGCATTGCGCCGCATCGGCGAAGGCGCGGCGATGATGCGCACGAAAGGCGAAGCCGGCACCGGCGATGTTGTTGAAGCGGTGCGACACGCGCGCAGTGTGTTGGGCGAAATTCGCCGCATTCAAAATATGCGCCCCGAAGAATTAATGCATCTCGCGAAAGAATTGGGCGCGCCGTACGAATTATTGAAAGAGACTGCGGAATTGGGCCGCTTGCCGGTCGTGAATTTCGCGGCAGGCGGAATCGCGACGCCCGCGGACGCGGCGTTGATGATGCAACTCGGAGTAGATGGCGTGTTCGTTGGCTCGGGCATTTTCAAATCTGGCGATCCGGCGCCGCGCGCAAAAGCAATCGTCGAAGCGACGACGCATTACAACGATCCCGAAATCATCGCGCGAGTTTCGCGCGGATTGGGTGAACCGATGTCCGGTCTTGCCGCGAAACAAATTCCCGAAAAAGAATTGCTCGCAGTACGCGGGTGGTGATTCCTTCACGTCATTGCGAGC
>JACQEA010000442.1 GCA_016200825.1 Chloroflexota bacterium
TCAATTGTTTGTGAGTCCATCACGCGAATTATAAATCACTAGGACATCTATGCAAAGCCCTAATTAGGACGCGGAGACACGCGGAAAAAACAGATTAGAGAATTAAAGCAATCCGTTCTTTCAGCGTAAATCCGCGTCCGAAAAGTTTTTGCTGTTTGGACAAACATTTCACTCGCAAGGTATTAATGCCAATTCTCGATATTTCCCAACCCGCGCTCGCGGAAAATACTGCCGCCGATATCGCGCTCCACACGCGCGAATTGATCGCGCTGTACGCCGATTTGCGCGCACACGATCAACTCTCCGAGACCGCGCTGACTCAATTAATTGATCAGCACATTCCGATTCAAAAAAATCGCCTGCTCCAAGCCTTTCGCCAACTCGCCGCGCAAGGAATTATCGCGTATGACAAACGCGTGTTTGAAATGTTGCGTATGCGCCCGGTGCGGACCATCTCCGGCGTTGCGCCGATGGCGGTGTTGACGGGACCGTATCCGTGTCCAGCCGAATGTATTTTTTGTCCCGATGTCAAAGGAATGCCGCGCAGTTATTTGCCGGAAGAACCCGGCGCGCAACGCGCGAAACGTTTGCGCTTTGATCCGTACAAACAAGTGGACGTCCGCATTCGCACGTTGGAATTGAATGGGCACGCGACGGACAAAATCGAATTGCTCATACTGGGCGCGACGTGGTCGGCGTATCCACACAAATATCAAGAATGGTTCATTCGGCGTTGTCTCGACGCGATGAATGGTTTTGAATCGCAAACTTTACGCGACGCGCAACGCGCGAACGAATCGGCCGAACATCGCGCGGTGGGGTTGGTCGTTGAAACGCGGCCGGATTATGTGACGTTAGATGAAGTGCGGCGGATGCGCTCTCTCGGCGTGACCAAAGTTCAATTGGGTGTGCAAAGTCTGGACGATGAAATTCTCGCGCGCAACAAACGCGGACACGGAATCGCACAAGTCCGGCGCGCGGTGCGTTTGTTGCGACTCGGCGGATTCAAATTGCATTTGCATTGGATGCCAAATCTTTTAGGCGCGACGCCGCAATCCGATGCGGAAGATTTCAAACGACTCTGGGACGATCCCGCGATTCAACCGGATGAATTGAAAATTTATCCGTGCGCGTTAATCAAAGAGACTGAATTGTATCCGTACTATGAACGCGGTGAGTATCGTCCGTACACAGATGAAGAACTTATCGAACTCTTGGTCGCGTGCAAAACGCGCGTGCCGCCGTACTGCCGCATCAATCGCGTTGTGCGCGACATTCCGAAAGAGTACATCGCGGCGGGGAGTATCGCGTCGCATTTGCGCGTGGTCGTGCAAAAAGAAATGCGCGCGCGCGGACTGGAATGTCAATGCATTCGTTGCCGCGAAGTGCGCGGAAATAAAGTTGACCTCGCCGCGCTCGCGCTCGATCAACTAAGTTATGCGACCGACGCGACGACTGAATATTTTTTGCAATTCTTGACGCCCGAAAAAAAGATTGCGGGATTTTTGCGTTTGTCTCTGCCGAATAGAAATGTTGCGCTCGCAGAAATTCTGGATGAAATTCGCGGTCACGCGCTCATTCGCGAAGTGCATGTGTACGGGCCCGCGCTCGAAATCGGCGCGGCGAGCGACGGGCAAGCTCAACATGCGGGCTTGGGCACGCGGCTCATTCACGCGGCGGAAAAAATCGCGGTGGACGCGGGCTTTGAACGCCTCGCGGTTATTTCGGCCATCGGCACACGCGCGTATTATCGCCGCTTGGGTTTTGAATTAGGCGAATTGTATATGGCGAAAACGATTTGAGGAATTATTTTTGGACTCTTTTGTTATCCTCCTAATTTTCCTCGCGCTCGTTTTCAATTTACTTAACGGCATTCATGACTCGAGCAACATTGTCGCGACGATGATTTCATCGCGTGCCATCGCGCCGCAAACCGCGCTGTTGCTCACCGCGCTCGCGGAATTTGTGGGACCGTTTTTGTTTGGCGTGGCCGTGGCAAAAACAATCGGCACGGAAATTGTTTCGCCTGAAATTATTACCTTGTCGGTTGTGTACGCCGCGCTGAGCGCGGCGATCGTTTGGAATCTCCTCACGTGGTACTTGGGAATTCCGTCCAGCTCTTCGCACGCGCTCATCGGCGGCATTATCGGCGCGGTGGCTGTTCACGCGGGCTTCGGCGCGATTCGCTTGAATGGCTTGGAGAAAACATTGATCGCGTTATTTTCATCGCCGTTCATCGGACTGGGCGCGGGATATGTGCTCACTAAAATAATTTTTTTTCTCGCGCGCGGCGCGTCACCGCGCATCAATTGGTTTTTCAAACGCGCGCAGATTCTCACCGCCGTCGGCTTGGCGTTGAGTCACGGCGCAAATGACGCGCAAAAAACAATTGGAGTCATTACGCTTGGGTTGGTAATTTCAGGTTCGCTGGAAAATTTTGTCGTGCCGCTATGGGTGATCATCATCAGCGGCGCGGCAATGGCAATTGGAACCGCGCTCGGCGGCTGGCGATTAATTCGGACCTTGGGCGGAAAATTTTACAAAATTCGACCGGTGCACGGATTCGCGACGCAGACGGCATCGTCGGTTGTAATTCTGGGCGCGTCGTTGTTAGGTGGACCCGTTAGCACAACGCAAGTTGTTAGTTCGGTGATTATGGGCGTTGGCTCGGCGGAACGCATAAACAAAGTGCGTTGGGGTGTCGCGGGCGAAATCGTTGCGGCGTGGTTGTTGACAATTCCTTCCACCGCGATTCTCGCCGCGCTTTTCAAATTCGCATTCAACGGCTTGCTGCATTAAAGCAAAAAAATTATTTTTCCTCAATCAAATCCGCGATCAATCCCCTGATGCCGTGCCGCGATTTATCACCGCGCGCTTCGCCGGTTTGACCGTTCACCACAACTTTGTGCCATTGATTTTCAAAATGATACTGCTACAATCGCGAGCGCGCGCCGCGCGTCGGGATCGCTGGGGTTTGCCGCGAGAATTTGTTCGAGATAA
>JACQEA010000438.1 GCA_016200825.1 Chloroflexota bacterium
CTCCGCCGACGCATTGACGAGCGCAACCATATCGTGATAACAACAAATCACGCGGTCGAGCGTCACCACATCGGCGGGCGCGATGCTCGGCGCGAGCTCGACGAAATTGGCATGATGAAACGCGATTTTGTCCGCGTGCCCATGACGTTCTGCTTCTTCCTTTGCCGCGCGCAAAAACGCGGACGATGCGTCAACATTCACCGCGGAAACCGCGCCGGCGTTTAATAACGCGTGTTGAATTGCGCCAACGCCGCCGCCGATGTCAAGTAATGTTTTTTCTTCCACCCCGCGCGCTAAAATAGCGTCGAGCAACATCCGCGTTTCTTTCTGCGGTCCATTCGCGCGATAATCCTCTAAATCTACGCGCGCTTCATTCTCGTCGAAAAACATTTCAATCCCTTTGCATTGACAACAGTCCACTCACTACCCTCTTTTTTCTGTTTTAATTTTTCAGATTGATGCGCGCCACGCTCGACAACGCGCGCACTTTGGCAGCCACATCGTCCGCGCGCATCAACGCTTCGCCCACCAACACGGCATCCGCGCCCGCGCGCGCAACACGCTCGACGTCCGCGCGCGTGAACACTCCGCTTTCGGCGACAATTATTCTATCACGCGGAATGCGCGGCGCAAGTTTTTCTGTGAGCGCGAGGTCAACACTGAAATCTGCAAGATTGCGATTATTAATGCCGATCACGCGCGCGTCCGTCGCGAGCGCGCGTTCTAAATCGGTTTCATCGTGAATTTCGATCAACGCGCTCATCCCAAGCGATTGCGCGAGCGCGCGATAATCGCGCAATTGCGCGTCAGTGAGAATGCGAACGATGAGCAGAATCGCATCGGCTTGGAGCGCGCGCGATTCGCAAATCTGATATTCGTCAATGATGAAATCTTTGCGGAGAATGGGCGCATTCGCCGCCACGCGCACCGATTTCAGATCATTCAGCGAACCGTTGAAAAATTTTTTGTCGGTGAGAACCGAAATTGCCGCCGCGCCATTTTCGGCGTAGAGACGCGCCAGCCGCGCGGGATCGCCATCCGCGCGCAGCACGCCGCGCGAGGGTGACGCGCGTTTGATTTCGGCAATCAGCGGCAGAGTGTCGCCATCGCTCAGGGCGCGGACGAAATCGCGCGCAGTGGGCGCCGATTCCGCGCGCGTGCGAAATTCCGCGAGTGGGATGCGCTTTTTCCGCGCGGCAATTTCCGCGCGCTTGTTGGCGATGATGTCATCTAAAATCATGAAAATTCTTTATCCACGAAAAACACGAAGAAAATGTAAAAACCTTAAATGTCACTCTGAGCCCTTCCTTCGTCAGGATAAACTCCGCGAAGAGTCTTGTTATTACAAGAATCAACAAGATTCTTCGGCGCAAAACCTGCGCCTCAGAATGACATTTCGTACTCCTTCGTGTTCTTCGTGGATTAGCCCTTGAAACTCTGACTCAGTTTCACCAGTCCCTCCAACGCGGCGAGCGCGCGACCAGAGTCAATCGCCTCGCGCGCGCGTTCCAAACCCTCGCGCAAATCGCGCGCTTTGTCGCCCGCGACGAGCGCGGCAGACGCGTTCAAAACGACGACATCGCGTTGCGCGCCGCGCGTTTCGCCTGCCAAAATCGCGCGCGTGATGCGCGCGTTTTCAAGCGGTGTGCCGCCGCGCAATTCTGCGCGCGCGGCGCGATCAAGACCAAGCGATCGCGCGTCCAGTTCGTTTTCCTGAATCGTACCGTTGGAAAAATGCGCGACCTTGTTCACACTCGTCGTCGTCAATTCGTCAATTCCATCGGCGCTGTGAAATACGAATGCGGCTTTACCGCCAAGTTCGTGCAGAACACTCGCCATCGTGACGACGAGATTTCCATCGTACACTCCGACAATTTGCGCGGGCGTGCGCGCGGGATTGGTGAGCGGTCCCAAAATGTTGAAGACGGTGCGGATGCCGAGTTCTTTGCGCACGGGCGCGACATTTTTCATCGCGGGATGAAGTTTCGGCGCGAACAAAAATCCGACGCCGACTTCGTCAATGCATTGCGCGACTTGCGCGGGCGTCAGTTCCAAATTCACGTTGAGCGCTTCCAAAACATCCGCGCTCCCGCTCTGACCCGAGACCGCGCGATTACCGTGTTTCGCGACGCCGAGCCCCGCGCCCGCGATAACAAAAATCGCGGTCGTCGAAATGTTGAACGTACCCGCGCCGTCACCGCCGGTGCCGGCCGTATCAACAATATCTTTGCGCGCGGGTTGCACGTAAATGGCTTTCGCGCGCATCACGCGCGCGCAACCGGTGATCTCATCCACCGTTTCGCCTTTCAAGCGCAACGCGGTGAGAAACGCCGCCATTTGCGCGGGCGTCGCGACGCCGTCCATGATTTCGTTCATTACGCTTTCAGCTTCGGCGCGC
>JACQEA010000071.1 GCA_016200825.1 Chloroflexota bacterium
AAATTATTTCGCATCAGGTCTATTACACATTCAAATGCGGGAAAGCAATTCGGATTTTTTGCGCGTGAATTCTTCTTCCGTCACAATGCCCTGTTTGCGTAACGCGTCGAGTTGCGCGATCAACTCTGGAATATTTTCCGCCAGCTCCGCCGACGAAAATCCACCGCGCTCTTCGACCGCGAGCGCTTCGCGTTGATTGAGCATTTCCGTTTTGAATTTAATCGGTTGCGGCACGCGGCGAAACAAGTTAATCCCGGCTTCACTCGCGGTGAGAATCTCGATATCGGCGTAATCCATCAAGCGCCCCACCATCGTTTGCCGCATCACCACATCGTTCACTTTATCCAGCGATGAATCTATCACGCGTTTGTTGATGACGCCGGCGGATTGAATCACGCGGCGATTCGTCAAAAAATATTCTTCGCTCAACCAGCGCGCGTACTCGCGCAGAAAACTAAACACGGGAATGAGTAACAAGAAAAGTTGGAGCGCGAAGAGCGGCGGGCGATTGATCTTGCTCGCCAATACCGCTTCCAACCCAACTGCGATCACGAACGCAATGATTGCGCCGATCAAATTGCGCGCGATGGAAAGCAACAACACAAACGCGTGTTGGCGCGTCGCGAGAATAATTTTCTCGTTGGTCGCCAATAATTTTTCGACGTAACTCATTCGGTTTTATTTTTCTCCGGGAGTTCGGGGGCGAGACGGGTGTAAATCTGCGTGGTCGCAATGCTCGAATGACCCATCACGCGCTGAATATTTTCTAAGCCTTCGCCGCGCGTGATCGCGTGCGCCGCGAACGAATGGCGCAACGTATGCGGCGTCACTTTCGCTTCAATGCCCGCGCGCGCGCAATAATCGCGCAAGATCAACCAGACCCCTTGCCGCGTCAAGCGCGCGCCTTTCAGATTGAGGAACACGGCGGGCTCGTCCTCGCGCGGCTTGAACTTGGCGCGCGCGTTTTCGATATACGCGATCAGCGCGTCGTTCGCGCGATCGTTGATCGGAATGACGCGGCGTTTTCCGCCGCGACCGGGGCGATGCACGGTTTGCGTATCCACATTGACATCTGGCAGATCAATCGAAAGCAATTCCGTCACGCGCAAGCCCGTGGCGTACAATAATTCCAGCATCGCGCGATCACGTAATTGTTTGATCGCATCGCCCTGCGGCGCGGCGAGCAATTGTGTGACTTGTATTTCGGACAACACGTGCGGCAACGCTTTTTGAAATCGCGGCGAATCCAACGTCGCGGTCGGGTCAGCGTTTACATCGCCGCGCGCGACCAGAAAATGAAAAAAGGATTTCAACACCGCGACTTTGCGCGAGACGCTCGCCGGAGTATATTCGCGCTCTTTCAAATGCAAAATGAAAGACAACAGCAACGACTTGTCCACGCGCACCCAATTGACGAGATACGCTTGTTCACTCGTCGCGAAATTTAGAAATTGATTTAGGTCGTTATGATACGCGGCAAGTGTATTGCGCGAATAGTTCTTGACCGTTTGCAAATTTTCCAAGAACGCGTTTATTTTTTCTTCCATAGCGTTAGGTTAGCGTGACGCATTCTAGCATACAACTAGCCGTTCTCCAACGCGTGATTCAAATCCGCGATCAAATCTTCGACATGCTCGATTCCGACCGACAAACGCACGAGCGCGGCGTCAACTTCAAGCGGCGATCCCGCGACGGACATATGCGTCATCGCGGCAGGCACTTCGATCAACGACTCCACGCCGCCCAAACTTTCGCCCAACGTAAACAAACGCGTCGCGCGCGCGATACGGCGCGCCGCGTCCGAACCGCCGCGCGCAATAAATGAAATCATTCCGCCAAAATCGCACATTTGCTTGCGCGCGATTTCAAATTGCGGATGCGATTTCAATCCGGGATAAAATACGCGCGCCACCGCCGGATGCGCTTCCAACATCTGCGCGATGCGGAGCGCGTTCGCGCTGTGCCGTTCCATTCGCACCGCCAATGTTTTCGCGCCGCGCAAGACGAGCCAACAATCAAACGGACCCGGCACCGCGCCCGCCGCGTTTTGCAAAAATTTCAACCGCTCGAAAATTTCTTGATGCGATGTGACGATCGCGCCGCCGACTACATCGCTATGCCCGCCCAGATATTTCGTCGTACTGTGCAAAACAATATCCGCGCCCAGCGCGAGCGGTTGTTGCAAGAATGGCGACGCGAACGTATTGTCAACCACTGTCCACGCGTTTTGTTTTTTCGCGATCTGCGCGACCGCGGCAATGTCAACAATTTTTATTAAAGGATTCGTCGGCGTTTCGATCCACGCCAATCGCGTGTTCGCGCGGAACGCGCGCGCGGTTGCATCGAGATTCGTCATATCCACAAAGGTAAACTCCAATCCAAAATCTTCCAGCACGCGGCGGAATAATCGAAACGTTCCGCCGTACACGTCATCGCACACCACAACGTGATCGCCGGATTTCAGCAAGAGCATCAGCGTTGTGATTGCGCCCATCCCGGATGAAAACGCGAGACCGTACGCGCCGCCTTCCAATGACGCGAGACATTCTTCGAGCGCGGCGCGCGTGGGATTCGCCGTGCGCGCGTAATCAAAACCTTTGTGCTCGCCCACATCCGTTTGCGCGAAGGTCGAAGTTTGAAAAATCGGCACAACCACCGCGCCGGTCGCGGATTCCGGTGCTTGCCCCACGTGCAACGCGCGCGTTTCAAAATGATCGGAGTGCATTTTGTTTGCCTCGATTTTCATTTCAACATCCAACTGCCGGTCAAACCTAAAATGACAAAGCGCAGAGTTTTACCCGCGCACACCGCGATCAAAAATTTCAACCAACCCATTTTCATCGCGCCCGCAACTAATCCGCCCACATCGAACAACGGATTGGGAATCAACGCGAGCAAAAAGATCAAGCCCGCGCCGTACCGTTTTATTTTCGCTTCTAAATTTTTGTAAATGTTATCCTGAATCAAAACGCTCCCGCCATATCCCGCGAGATAACCGGTCATTTCGCCAATGCCCGCGCCGATGCCCGCCGCAATTCCCACCCACACCGGATTCAACACCGCGCCGGTCGCGAAGACAACCGCGAAGGCCGGCACCGGCAAAATCAAAGTCGCGTTGCCGAGCAGGCTAATCAGAAAAATACCGGGATAACCGAGCGCGGCATATTCTTGAATTTGATCTTTGAAAAGTAAAATTCCAATTGTGACGCTAATGGAAAATGCAATCGTCAGGATCGCTTGCAGGATTTGTTTGGGACGTTGCGCGACGGTATTGCGTTGCGTTTGCGCGCGTTCGTTTATCTCCAATCAAATCCTCCATAGCCGCCGCCTTTGATGATTTCAAACACCAATTTTTTTTCGCGATCCGCCACGTAAATCCCGGTCGAATCAAAAAACGCGATTTGTTTTCCATCGCGCGACCACGCCGGTTGCGGGCTATCCGCGCCCACGTCGGTAACTTTTTCAAATTTTTTTCCATCCGCGCTCACCAGCCAGAGATCCCATGGCAATCCGTGCGCGAACGCGCGCGTGATGAGACACGTCGCGAATAAATCCAAATAGCATGGCGCGAGTTTTTCGCGCGTGGTCGCGCTGATCGCGCCCGGTAATTTTTTGCGCGGCGCACCGGACGCGGCAAAGAGCACGCTTTGTTGATCCGGTGACCAGCGCGGGTTTGAAATCGCGATGAACGAATCATTCTCGACAATTTGCCGCGCGTTCTTGCCGTCAATATCCGCAATCCACAAGCCGCCCAAATAAGTTGTGTAATCAAAACGGAAAAACGCCAACTTTTTTCCATCGCTCGAAATGTTCGGATCGCGCGCGTCGTCCAATACCTTGATGACATTTCCGCCATTTACATCCACGCGATCAATTTCGTCGTGCTGACC
>JACQEA010000439.1 GCA_016200825.1 Chloroflexota bacterium
ATAACTTTGTTTGTCTGGCAGTCTAGAACTCATCAGGAAAGTTTTGCATACACGTTTTAGCCAACGAGCGTCCCCGGCGAGGCTTGAACTCGCAACCTCAGCCTTCGCAGGGCTGCGCGCTATCCAATTGCGCTACGGGGACAAATGCAGTCAACAGTCTTCAGTCGTCAGTCAACAGCAAATTCTTTTCTTGTTCATACTATTTACTGTCTACTGTTTGCTGACAACTGTTTCACCGGAGCGGAGGGGGCGGGATTTGAACCCGCGCTAGAGGTATAACCCCCTAGACCCACTTAGCAGGCGGGCGCACTAGACCGGGCTATGCGACCCCTCCAAAATAGTCTCTAGTCGTTGGTCATTAGTTCTTAATCAATTCTTTCTAACGATTCAAAACACTAAAGACTAGCGACTAAGGACTAACGACTAGAGACTAATGACTAGCGACTAATGACTATCACTGCGGAGGAGGAAGGATTCGAACCTCCGTGGCTCATCGCCCATCCGCTTTCAAGGCGGCGCCGTTCGTCCACTCCGGCACTCCTCCATCAACGCGCGCGAGTATAGCAGAGATGCGAAATTCCGTCAAACAAAAAATCGCGCGCCGCGCGCGCAAACGGTTCAACGCGTGCGCGGATTTTTTTGCCGCGTATCCCGCGCGCGGGTCTTGTTCTCTCCAACTTCCTGTGCTATAATCGCGACAATCTTTTCCGAGAGGTGAACGATTAATGCCGACCAAGATCAACACCAAACAATACAACCGCGTCGATCTCGTTGAGGTGACCGGACGCGTAGATTCCAGCACCGCGCCGCTGCTCGATCAAGCGTTGCAAAAAATTATCAAAGAAGATCGCGCGCACATTGTCGTGGATTTATCGCAAACTGAATACGTCAGCAGCGCCGGATTACGCGCGCTCCTTGCCGCGCAAAAAGCCACGCGCAATAAACTCCCGCGCGGCGATGTGCGCTTGGCGGGCATGTCCGAGAAAGTGAAAAAAGCCTTCGAGCTGGCGGGATTCTTGGAACTCTTTCCTCTGTACGATAACGCGACCGACGCGGTCGGTAGTTTCTAAATTCCGCGCATCGCACAACCCAAAACCAAAACGCCGCGCGCGCCCGATCGTTCGCGGCGTTTTGATATTTTTGATTTTTGACGCGCGCGCCAAGCCGCGTATAATTCTTTTACGCCGCGATCTCTCGCGTCGCGTTGACAAATCCCGAATTGATTTCAGGAGTTTTCATCATCCGCTTTCGCCGTCTCGCGCGCGCGCTGGGTTTGGCGCTCAGCCTCGCCGCGCTCACGTTCACTTTTCTCTCTGCCGATAATTCTCCGCGCGGCGCGCAAATTCTCGCGCCCTCCGAAAACCCCGCCGCGATTTCTCCGAATGGCAAATTGATTTTCGCCGCGAAGAATGACGGCGCGTGGAATTTGTACGCCGACACGCTCGCGCAACGCATTGCGCCCAATAGCGCGCCCGCGCGCGATCCCGCCATCGCGCCGGATGGAAAAACGATCGCGTTCCGTTCCAAACGCGACGGCGTGTGGGAAATTTACGCGTTACCGCTCGGCGGCGCGAATCCCACGCGCCTGACGCGCGGCATGATTTATTCTGCCGCGCCCGCGTGGAGTCCCGACGGGAAAAAAATCGCGTTTGAATCGTACGCGCGCGGCGATTTGGATATCTGGGTCATGAACGCGGACGGCACGCAACCGCAAAATCTCACCGACGATTCCAAAGCGTACGAGTCATCGCCCGCGTGGTCGCCGGATGGAAAATGGATCGCGTTCACGTCGTGGCGCACCGGCGCGCCGCAAATTTTTATCGTTGCGGCGGATTGTGTCGGCGCGGCGTGCCGCAAACCGTTCAACCTCAGCGCGAATAAATTCGGCGATCAAGAGCCGGTCTTTTCACCGGACGGAAATAAACTTGCCTTTGTTTCCGAACGCGACGGTCAGCGCGCGATTTTCGTCGCGGAATTTGTCGCGCGCGGTTCGAGCGCGCCCATTCTTCAAAACGCGCGCCGCATCACTTTTTCCGGTTGGGACGATCAACCCGCGTGGTCGCCGGATGGAAAATGGATCGCGTTTGTTTCGCCGCGCGCAACGCGTCAGCCAATTTATATCATCGCGCTCGACGGCGGCATTCCGCGCGCGCGCGACGATGAAAATATTTTTGCCGCCTCTGTCGCGTGGTCAAACGATACGCGCGCGCTGACAAATGATAACGCGAACGACGCGGGAAAATCGTTGTACACCGAAAATCCCATCGCCGCGTCACCGACGAGCGGTCATCCGTACGATACGCGGCGGCTCACGTCTTTCAAAGTGGAGCCCGGCATCAACAAACTAAATAGTCGCGTCGCGGAATCTTTTCTCGCGTTCGCGGCGCGCCTCAAGCAAGAAGTCGGTTACGATTTTCTCGCGACGCTTTCGGATATGCTGCGTCCGCTGGAATTGAAATGCGACAACACGTGCGACACGTTATCGTGGCATAAAGCCGGCCGCGCGATAGACACGCGTTTAGATTACACCGATGCGCGCGGCAATTCGTTATTGGAAATTGGGCGCGAGGATCAACAAGGCGAAACGTACTGGCGCGTCTTTCTGCGCGCGTCCGCGCAAGATGGAACAATGGGCGAGCCGCTCAAAGATGCGCCGTGGGATTTGAGTTATCGCGCGCGGTGGGTGATCGCGCCCGGCGAAGGCGGCACAAAAAAACCGTTGCCGTACGGATTTTACGTGGACGTAACCGAACTTGCGCGCGAGTACGGTTGGACGCGCATCTCGTCCGCCGACGACGCCGATTTTAATTGGAAGACGGATAAAGTCGCGACCGAGTATTGGCATTTTCAAAACACGCAAGGATTGAAATGGTACGCGGCGATCAGTGAAGTGTACGCAGAGAGTGAAGTGAAACCGATTGCGGAATGGAACGCGCTGATTCGTTCCGGCACGGAGGCGTACCTGCTTTATCTCAAAGCCATTCCCGCGCCCGCCAAAGCGTGGAAGTGGAATCTAATGAAATAGACTTTTCAGAATAAAAAATATCACCGCAAAGACGCAGGTAGCACCACATTTAATCGTGGAGTGATTTTTCAGCCACAGAATCACACAGAAACACACGGAAAATTTCTGTGAAATTCTGTGTGGTTCTGTGGCAAATTGAACTGTCCACGTCCAAGAGGAGCGCTACCAAGACGCAAAGAACGCCAAGAATAAACAATATTTTTCCCTCCGAACAATGTCACAACCTTTCCGCAATCAACTCGCGCGATTTGCCGCGCCCGCGTTTTTTCTTTTCCTCTTTAGCGCGTTTATCCTCGCGCCTATTTCGCTCAAAGATAAACTTGACGCGGTCTGCTTTGGCATTTGACCGCAGCGACCGAGCCACTCGTACTTTTTGGGCGGCGACACGCTTCCGGGTGAAGCGTTCCTCAGCGAAAAAATTCCGTTTTATTCCGCGCTTGCTCCGGCAATTCCAACCAAACTTCCCATCGAAGCGCGCGATGGCGGTATCTATCAAGGTTTTCTCTTGACGTGGTTATATCTCGGCGCGATCAAGCGCGCGCGCGCGAAAAGTTTGCCGCGTGCGTGGATATTAATCGCGCTGATGCTGTTTGTCGTTGCGATGGCGGCGGACGGAGTGAACGCGCTGTTATACGATCTGCAATTTTATAATGGGCTGGAAAATATTCCGCATCTGTACGTTCCTACTTTGCAACTGCGGCTCGTCACCGGCTTGACGACCGGCATCGCGTTTGCCGGAATTTTACTGCCCATCGCAAATTATTTTCTGTGGCGCGCGGACGACGCGCGTCCGTTGTTTGAAAACGCCAAACATTTTTTGGGCGCGCTCGCGGTCGGCGGAATTTTTGGTTTGCTGGTAAACTCTGAAATGGGATTGTTCTATTATCCCATCGCGATCTTTTCCGCCGCGAGCGTGGTCAGCTTATTATCAATCATCAACGCGGTTTTTTTGCTGTCGGTGTTTGGCAAAACTGCGTACGCGACAACGTGGCGCGCCGCGCTCAATCCGCTCGCGGCGGGCGCTTGCGCGACGGTGATCGAGCTTGCCGCGTTGTCTTTAATGCGTTACACATTGTTAGGTACGGCGACGTTGCCGTAATCCATTCCGTCATTGCGAGGAGCAGATTCGCGGAGTTTATCCTGAACGAAGTGAAGGGCTCACTGTAAACTCTGCGACGAAGCAATCGCCAAAATGCATTTCGGGGATTGCCTCGCAAACTGCGCTCGCAATGACAAGAGGTCTTGCCATGAAAACCCATCGCTTTGGCTCGCACACTCCGGAAGAAATGCGCCGCCTCTCCAATCTGGGTCACAGCGTCGAAGGCGCGTTGTTGATTGTCGTCAGCGCGCTCGCACTTGCCGCGCAGTTGAATCTCGCGGCGTGGGCGAATACGGCGTGGCAAATTTTGATTTTGGTCGCAGGAATTTTACTTTTGATTCTGATTTATCCGCGCCATCCGCTTCAAGATTGGCGCGCCATCTGGAACGACCTGCAACAACGCGAACATACCATCATCGCATTCGCGATTGCGATCGCAGGCGCGGCGGAACTGATACGCGGCGCGGCGATTTCAACTCTCGCGTTTGTTACTCCGGTCGCGATGATGCTGATCGGTTGGCTTTTTCTCGCGCACGCGCAACACGGAACCGGCGCGGCGCAAAAACGCGCGCTATGGCTTCACCGCGTTTTAGGTATTACAATTCTGCTCGCCGCGATTCTACGCGTCGGTGCACTCGTCACGCGCGATGAGATCTACGCGATTCTGTGGTCCCTCGTTTTGTTCGCGGCGGGAATTCAACTCATCGTCTATCGCGAACCGGCGGGCGCGTTTGAAGAAATGCACGGCGCGCATCATCACTAGTCGCAGTTTTCGTTCGCTGAGAAAATAGAAAGAATAGATTTGACAAGAATTCTATCGGAGTGCTATACTTCGCGCGAGATGAAGGCGCTCTTTTTTGCAAACCTGCTGGTAGTGTTCTCACTGGTTTGGCAAACAGTCGGAGCCA
>JACQEA010000072.1 GCA_016200825.1 Chloroflexota bacterium
ATCGTCACATCCGGTCGCGGTTCTCTGATTTCTTCTCCGTCAATCAGGATTCGCCCGGCGGTGAGTGAAATCAAACCGTCAATGCAACGCAACAGCGTCGTCTTGCCGCACCCGCTAGGACCAACGAGGCACAGCACTTCATTGTCATTGACTTGCAAATTCAAATCTTGAAACGCGATCACCGCGCCGTCCGAGTAGGCGCGCGTCGCGTTCTCGATCGAAATTTTTATTCCCATCTCACTCCACCAAACCCATTGGCTCTTCGATCAAATTTGCGAGCGCGTCTAAAAATTGCGCGCCGCGCGCCCCGTCAATGACGCGATGATCGCACGATAAACTCAACGTCATCATCGGCGCGATGCCCGGCGCGCCCTGAACCGGCACGACGCGTTCCGCGATCCGTCCGACTGCGAGAATCGCGGCTTGGGGCGCGTTGATAATCGCGGTGAACGCATCCACGCCGTACATTCCGAGATTGCTGATCGTGAACGTCCCGCCGCGCAAATCGTCCGGGCGCAATTTTTTTTCTTGCGCGCGCGCGACCATCTCTTCGCGCCGCGCGGCGATTGCTTTCAAACTCAATTCATCCGCGCGCGGAATCACCGGCACCACGAGTCCGTCTTCGGTTGCCACCGCGATTCCAATATTAATATCGTCAATCATTTTGAGCGAGCCATTGTTCCATTGCGCGTTGACGCGCGGGTGCGCGCGCAAATTGGCGGCAACGAGTTTGATAAGCAAATCGGTGTAGGTGATATTTTCCGCGCCGCGTTTTTTCAAACTCGCGCGCCATGAAATTAATCGCGCCGCGTTCACTTCGCGCAGCAAAAAAAAATGTGGGACGCTCGTCCAACTCGCGGTCGTGCGCTCTGCCATGATGCGCCAGACGTTCGAGACGGTGGACGATGGACGGAGGACGGAAGATGCAGAAAGAATATCCGCCGCCAGAATCGCGCCATTCGGTCCCGTGCCGCGAATATTTTCCAGATCAACGTCGCGTTCGTGCGCGAGCCGCCGCGCGTTGGGTGACGCGAGAACGCGACCTAACTTTACGCCCGCTTTTCCGGCAATGGACGCCGGAGCAGAAGATAATGTTTGCACGTGCGTCATCACATCCGCTTTTTCAATGCGCGCGCCGCGCGCTTGAACGCGCGCAAGATCAATTCCATGTTCTTTCGCGATTTGTTGCGCGACGGGAGACACGGAAATATTTTTTATTTCGGATGTCGGCGCAATTTTTTCGCGTGTTTCATTCGCCGCGTAAATAAACGCGACCGTTTTTCCAACCGGCACCACATCGCCCGCGCGCGCGGAAATATCGCGCAAGATGCCGTCGGCGGGCGATTCAATTTCGACCGCGGCTTTGTCCGTTTCAATTTCCATCAACGGCTCGCCCTTTTTCACCGCGTCGCCGTCGTTCTTCAACCACTTTAGAATTTTTCCGTTATCCTGCGCCATTTCCAGCGCGGGCATGATGACTTGGGTAGGCAAATGCAAAAACCTTTTCACCGCAGATGTCACAGAGAACACAGAGAAAGGATGTCATTCTGAGGAGCGGAGCGACGAAGAATCTCGCGAAGTACATTGCTTATTCAAGTTACAAGCGAGATCCTTCGCTTCGCTCAGGATGACATTGGAATACTATTCTTCGCGTTCTTTGGAATCTTTATGGTCATATTCAAAAACCTTTTTACCACGAAGAACACGAAGGACACAAAGAAAAAATTCTTGCCTTCGTGTTCTTTGTGCTCTTTGTAGGCAAGTTCAAAATCCTTTCACCACCAAGAACACGAAGGACACAAAGAAAAAATTCTTGCCTTCGTGTTCTTTGTGCTCTTTGTGGTGAGAATTTAAAATTTACGCTTTCACCGCTTCGACGCGCGCGCTTTGCGCGACCGCGCGTACCATATCCAACACATGTTTTTCCGGCGGCGTGTCGTGTTCACGCGTGGTTGGCAATGGACCCGTCGCGGTGTAATAGTGATGACCCGCGACCATCAGATCATTCGCCGGAAATTTTGTGATGATCTCGTGTCCTTTTTCCGTCACCACAATTTCTTCTTCGATCCGCGCCGCGCTCCAACCATCACTCGAGGGCCAAAACGTTTCGAGCGCGAAAACCATGCCGGGTTTGATTTCGATTGGATGATCGAGCGACACCAATCGCGAAATCACCGGCTTTTCCCAAATCGCGAGACCGACGCCGTGACCGTACTGCAACGCAAAGCACGCTTCTTCGTTTGGAAATCCAAACTCTTGCGCGCGCGGCCATACAGACGCGATTTCGCCGGTCGTGCGACCGGGTCGCACGAGTTCAATCGCGGCGTCGAGATAATCGCGGCAACGTTTGTACGCGTCGACCATCGCGTGGGACGCGTAGCCGATGACGAACGTGCGATAGTAGCACGTGCGATAGCCCATATACGATTGCAAAATATCGTAATAGACCGGATCGCCGGGGCGCAACATGCGATCCGAAAAAACGTGCGGGTGCGGATTGCA
>JACQEA010000443.1 GCA_016200825.1 Chloroflexota bacterium
CAAAGATGTGATCGCGTATCGCGAGGCGTTGTTTCTTAAAGCATTGCCGTCGCCGGTCGTGATCGTGGGCGCGGGCGCGATTGGAATGGAATTTGCGTACGTGTGGCGCGCGTACGGCGCGGACGTGACGGTGATCGAAGCATTGCCGCATCTTTTGCCGAAAGAGGATGCGGAAGTCAGCGCGGAATTAGAAAAGGCGATGAGCAAATTTGGAATCAAATATCGCTTGAACACCAAAGTGGAGAGCGCGGAAAAAATTGGCAGCAACGTGCGGCTCAAAGTTTCGAGCGCGGGCAAAAGCGAAACGATTGACGCGCAAAAAGTTTTGGTTGCGATTTCGGTGAAAGCGAACACGGAAAATCTTGGCCTAGACGCGCTGAATGTGCAAATGGATCGCGGCGCGATTGGGGTAGACGAATTTGGACGCACGAATGTGCCAAACATTTTCGCGATCGGCGACGTGACGATGAAATTGCCGCTCGCGCATGTGGCCAGCGCGATGGGTGTGATCGCGGCGGAAACAATCGCGCAAAAAGAAACGCGCGGGTTAGATGTGAATGCGATGCCGCGTTGCACGTACTGTGTGCCGCAAGTCGCGTCGCTGGGGTTGACGGAAGAGCAAGCGCGCGCAAGCGGGGCAGAAGTGCGCGTCGGAAAATTTTCGTTTCGCAACAATGGCAAGGCGCTGGGGAATAATGAGGACGATGGGTTTGTAAAATTCGTCGTGGACAAAAAGTACGGCGAAATTTTAGGCGTGCATATGATCGGCTCGGAGGTCACGGAACTAACCGGCGAACTCGCGCTCGCGAAATCAATGGAGATGACGCCGCTCGAAATCGCGCACGCGGTACATTCGCATCCCACGCTTTCGGAAGTGGTGATGGAAGCCGCGCTCGATGCGATGGGTGAGGCATTACATCAATAAAAAATCTTACCGCAAAGCATGCCCTGAGCGAAGCGAATGGGACGCCAAGTCGCTAAGAAAAAAAATTCTGTGTGTTTTTGTGTGCTTCTGTGGCAAAAATTTTTATGGATAATCGAATCGCGATTATAGGCGGCGGATTTGCCGGGCTGACTGCCGCGTATGAATTAGGAAAAAAAGGTTATCAAATATTTTTGTTCGAGCGCGCGCCGGAACTCGGCGGACTGGCGGGAACATTTCCGATTGAAGGCGCGCGGCTCGAACGCGGCTATCATCATTGGTTCACGAGCGATACGCACATCACCGGTTTGATGAGCGAACTTGGAATCGGCGAGCGCGTGATGTGGATTCCATCCAAAGTTGGATTTCTGTACGGCGGAAAAATTTGGAATTGGGTTACGCCAATGGATATCATGAAATTTTCGCCGTTGCCGCTGCTCGATCGTGTGCGCTTGGGACTGACGACATTTTATTTGCAAACGCGCACGAACAAGATCGCGGCATACGAAAAAATTACGGCCGCGGCGTGGCTAAAAAAATACGCGGGCGCGCAAGCGTGGGAAAAAGCGTGGCAACCGCTCTTCTCCGGCAAATTCGGCGCGGAAGCGGAACGCGTGCCGCTATTATTTTTGTGGTACAAAGCGCGTTTGCGTTTGGGCTCGCGCAAAGGGATCAACCACGAAGTGCTCGGCTATCCGCGCGGATCGTTTCAAGTGTTGATTAATGCGCTCGCGAACGCGATTCGCAAACAGGGCGGAAAAATTTTTTGCAACGCCGCGGTGAAACGCGTGGTGGTTGATAACGGAATCGCGCGCGGGTTGGAATTCGCGGACGATGAAAATTCGCGCGCGGCGGGGACGAGCGCAAGGCGCGCCTCTACAGATGAATACGCGCGATTTGATCGCGTGATTTGCACCGCGCCGTCGTTTGTCGCGCAAAAACTCGCCGAGTTTCCGGACGCGTACTTGAAAAAAATGAACGCGGTCAAATATATGGGCGCGGTGTTGCTGATTTTGAAAATGAAACAATCCATGTCGCCAATTTATTGGCTCAACATCGCGGATCGCACCATTCCGTTTGTCGCGACGATCGAGCAGACGAATTTTTTATCGCCTGACGTATACAACGGCAAGCGCGTGATGTACGTTTCCAATTATCTCGATCCCGCGTCGCCGTACTTTCAAATGTCGCGCGACGAATTATTCGCCGCCTATTTGCCCGCGCTGAAAAAAATCAATCCAAATTTTTCGCCCGATTGGGTGGAAGAGTTTTGGCATTTCAAAGAAGCCGCCGCGCAGCCCGTGATGCCGCTGAATTATTCCAAACTGATTCCCGCGTATCGCACTCCGCTCCGCAATTTATATCTCGCGAACACGACGCAGATTTATCCGGAAGATCGCGGCACGAATTATTCCGTGCGCCTGGGCCAAATCATCGCGCGCTTGGTGGATGAAGATGTATCGCGCGGCGATGAGTGGGCGGAGAATTTGCAAATGAAGGAGCGCGCGCAATGATGTATCGCGTCGAAAGCATTATGAGTAAACCGGCGATCACGGTTGACGCGCAGGCGCGCGTGGCCGACGCGTTAGAATTGATGCGCCAAAAAAATATTTCGAGTCTCATCGTAAACCCGGTTGGACTCGATGATTCGTACGGCATTCTCACCAAGCGCGACATCGTCACCAAAGTCGTCGCGCGCGATCTCGACCCGCGCTATTTGTTCGTCGCGGAAATTATGACCAAGCCAGTGATCAAAATTTCGCCTGAGTCCAGTTTGCGCGAATGTTCCATCTTGATGGGCAAAGCCAACGTGCGACGGCTTCCGGTCTTTGCCGGAGATCATCTCGTGGGCATCATCAGCGACACGGATATTTTTCAATGCGTGGAAGAGCGCGGCTGGGGACCCGAAGCCGCGCCGATTGATGAAGAACCATTTCTTGCGAGTGTGCGCGGCCGAATTCGCGCCGCGCTCGCGCAATCGCGCGATCCGGACGCGGTCGCGTCGGCGATTATGTTGGGAATTAGCGAACTGTATCGCGCGTTGAAAAAAATGTAAGGGCGCGGCATTCGTCAAATTTTGGTTGTTGGAAATCTTGGTTGGAATTTTCCAAATTCATTTCCATCTAATCTACTTCGGTCGCATGCCTCGCCCCTACGGATTCAATTTCACGATTTTATTTACGCCCGACCCCGGACACCACACCACATCGTTTTTATCTACAACTAAGGTACGACACCCCGTTGACGCGGACGGCAAAATAAATTCCTCAAACTTTTCCGTCGTCGGATCAAAACGCGCGAGTTTATTCGCGTTGAATTCGCTGATCCACACGCGCCCACGCGCATCGAGCGCAATCGCGTACGGTCCCGAATCGCGCGTGGGCGTCGCAAACTCGCGATAAATATTCGTCGCGGGATCGAGTCGTCCTAATTGCGCGGCGTTGTAATGCGTCACCCACAAAATTCCTTGCGCGTCCGCGATAATGCGCCGCGCGCCTTGCCGCGCGGTGGGCGGACGAATTTCCGTCACGCTAAAAGTTTTTGGATCGACGCGTCCCACAAAACTCGCGCCCAGCGCCGCGAACCACGCGGCTTTATCTTTGCCAATTGTGATTCCATACGCGCCGTTGTTGGATGTCGGCGGCGCAAATTCTTTCAGCTCGCCGGTCGCCAGATCCAACCGCGCGATTTTTCCGCCGCGTTGTTCGGTTGCCCATAACAAATTTCCATCGAACGCGATCGAGTGCGGTCCTGCGCCGCTCGATAAAATAAACTCTTTGAATATTTTTGTCGCGGGATCAAAGCGCGCGAGTTTGTCCGCGTTGATCTCGGTGATCCACACCGCGCCGTCCGCCGCGACGCCAATCCCGTGCGGACCTCCGCCCGCAGTTGGCGCGCGAAATTCTTCAAATTTTTCCGTCATCGGATCAAAGCGTCCGAGTTGATGCGCGCCGAGTTCGGTGAACCAAATAATTCCGCTCGCATCCAGCGCGATGCTGTGCGGAGTTGTGTTACTCGTCGGAATCGCGTACTCGGAAAATTTTGCGGATGGTTTCGCGCCGATGGTCGGCTCGATCGAGAGAATGCGCGTGGGGAGCGCGTCAATCGCGCGCGGCGTGGCAGAAATCGCGGTAGATGAAGATGGCAGGGTCGCAGGCGACACGCACGCGGCGAGCGCAAGACTCGCTAACAGAGCAAAAAAAATTTTCATTCGCCTCCCTTTTTTTCTTTGCGCCTTGGCGACTTGGCGGTTCAGTTTTTCTTAACCCGCGCGGCTAACTCTTCCGCGAATGCTTTCGTTCCTTGCGCGATGATTTGTTTTCCAACCGTGTCAATCAAACGTTGACCTAAACTCGCGAGCGTTCCGCCGACATTGCCGGTGCCTGCATACGTCATCAACGTTTTTCCGTTTTGATCCGCGAGCGTCAACGCGATTTCGCCATTCATCCAATTCGCGCCGCCCTTGCCATCTGCGCGCAGTTTGACAAATTCGCGCGCGCGTTTTTCGATCACGGACACGGTGCCCGCGTATTTTCCTTTCACCATCGCGACGCCCACACTCGCGCTGCCTTCGTACTGGTCGTCCGAAATTTGCGTGAGCGCATCCACGTGAATGCCGGGAATTTTATTCGCGATTTCTTTCATCACGTTCACGTCGAATAATAAAATCCACACTTGATCGCGCGGCGCGTCCACGACAAAATTTC
>JACQEA010000444.1 GCA_016200825.1 Chloroflexota bacterium
AAACATTTCCCCGCCGCCGCGGGATCATCGGTCCGCTCATTCTGATCACGATTGGCGTTTTATTGTTGCTCGCGAATCTCGGCTATTTGCCATTTTCGTTTTGGGAAATCGCCGCGCGTTTTTGGCCGCTCGTGTTGATTCTGATCGGACTCGATATTATTTTCGGGCGGCAATCAATGCTCGCGTCGCTCGCGTTGATCGCGCTGTGGATTTTGTTGCTCGCAGGAATTTTTTGGTATGCGCTCTCGCAGAATGTTGCCGCGCCAACCAGCGCGCCCGCAACGGGAGACGCGATCAATGAACCGCTGGGCGCGCTTAAATCCGCGACGATCAATCTCAATTTAGGAATATCGCCTGTAACCATCAACGCGTTGTCAAACGACTCGAACGATTTAGTGAATGGAACATTTTCGCATTCGCCGGGTTTGCAGATCACGAAAACATTTACGGCGAGCGACAGCGAAGGCAAATTTATTTTGAAAGAAGAAGGAAATGTTTTGGCGGGGAACGTACAGAGCAAACTCGACTTGAGTCTCACGCAAAAAATTCCATTGCAGATCAAAGTGAACGGCGGCGTGGGGCGCGCCACACTCGATCTGGCAAACGTAAACGCGCCGACGGTGAATTACGATGCGGGCGTTGGCGCGCTGCAAATCACCGCGCCGAAAAATGGCGTGACGACGATGAAAGTGAACGGCGGCGTCGGCGCGATCTCGATCACCATTCCGCCAGGCGTTGCCGCGCGCATTCGCGTGAACATCGGCGTGGGCGGCGTGAATGTGGACACCGCGCGTTTTTCTAAAGCAGGCGAATATTATCAGAGCGCGGATTTCGCAAGCGCGCAAAATCGTTTGGATTTAGATGCGAGCGGTGGCGTGGGCGCGATCACGATTCGATGAAATGAAATAGACTTTATTCAGAATAAAAAAATCTCACCGCCAAAGCCTATCCTGAACGAAGTGAATGGAACGCCAAGTGCGCAAAGAAAAAAAATCGAAGTTTTCATGCTGATTTTTTCTTTATTCTTGGCGTCTTGGCGGTAAAAATTATTTCGTATAAAGTCTAATGCGCAATGCGCATGGGAATGGGGCGCACATTATTCCGCGCATTCGCGCGTCAAGATTCGTTCCAATACTGCGAGCGCGGTTGCGTAGGTGGGATCCATTCCATAATACGATAAATGCACTGCGCCCAAATTCATCCCTTTGCTGAATGGTTTATCGGTCGCGTAATGCAACAAGCCGATATCAAGATCGGATTGATACAGCCGCACGATTTCGTTCACCGGAAAGCGGCGCGGATAACTCATCTCGTAAATCGCGGACAGATAGGGACCCGCTTCCATTTCAATATCGGTATAGCCCTCGCGATAAAACAATTCCACAAATTTTTTGTTCTGCAAAAAAGTTCCTTTGACGCTGATCGCTTTTTGATTGTCCAGCACCGAGCCGTACGCCAAAAACGAATCCACATCCCGCGCGGTAAAACAATTGTTGAACAAAAAAGTATTGTGCGAGTGTTCATCATATACCACATTCGGAATGATCACATCGCCGATGCGGCCGTTCAGGGTGGCGGCTTTGCCCAACGCGTAAATTCCTTTGATCGCATCTACGCTTTGCGTGATTTCCGATAAAATTTGATACGCCGCCAGACCAAGCGGATAATCAATATTGAAAATCACCGCGCGGCTCTGTTTCAATTTTTCCAAACCCGCGCGCGGCACGCGCGGATCGAGCCGTTGCGGAATGAGGCGATTCAGTTCGATGATTTGCGCGTCCACGTCCAAATAACGATCACTCCGCACAGACGTGATGCCTACTTCCGCTTCCACGCGCGTTTTGATCGCGTTTGCCGCCGCGTTTTCAGGATCGGCAGAATATTTTTTCAAAATATAGTACAAAAAGTTTTCTTTACTGCTCTTGACGCGCTCGGCTTGAATCGCGCGATACTCGCGCAAGAGATCTTCGCGCCGCGTGTCTTTGATATAGTCAATCAATTCCGCTTCGTGCGCGAGCGCATACCCCGAAACCAAATTCACCAAACTGTGCGTATTGCTGGAAACAAAATAGACCGGACGATCCGCGATAATCGCCGCGGCTTGCGCCGCGATATTTTGCCACCAGCGTTGCGTCGCTTTGCGATAATCCACGAACGATCCCGCGAGCAGACGCAAAGCAAACCGTTTTTCTTTTTGCGCCATGCCCGCCAAATTTTGTGCCAGCCGCGCGCCCCAAATGTTTTGCAGCGCGCGCAAATCCGCCACGCTGATTCGCAAATCCGCCGCGAGTTGCGCGAACTGTTCTTGATCGAATTTCCCACCGCGCGCCGCGATTTCTTCCACGCGCCGCGCCGCGCCCGTTTGATTCAAATAGAGATGAATTTTATTCCATTCGATCTCGTACGCCGTCAACGTGGGAATCAGGTCGTCAATATCGGACGGGCTCGCAATAAACGCGGCGAGCGTTTCGTTACCGTCAAAATATAATTTGCGGCGGCGACCTTCTGCGTCCACTCCGTCCCAATTCACCACATTCGCAAAACCCGCGTGCGCAAAAACTTCTTCGGATTGACCGAGCAACACGAGCCGCACTGGCTTGATACATTCGGGCAAACGCAGCGTCGCGTACACAAACGCGGCGATGTCGGGAAATTCGGCGCGCGCATGCACGTGCAACGACGAGTCCATTTGCGCGTGCGTTTCGATCAGCGATTTGATTTGAACTTCGCCGCTCGAGCGCAAGAGCGAATAGTACGTTCGCATGTACAATTCGATTTCTTCGCTGGCGGAATTGGGAATACCGCGATCCATTTTTTTAGTCCTTAGTCAATAGTCATTAGTCTATGATCATTTGTCATTTGTTCATTTGTTATTCACTGA
>JACQEA010000086.1 GCA_016200825.1 Chloroflexota bacterium
AAAAAAACAATTACGGATTGGCGAGCATCCGATTTAGGTATTGACCCTGCCACGGTTGGCGCGAACGGATCGCGCGTTGAAACTGTTCGCTTTGATTTACCACCCCCGCGTCCACCGGGCAAAATAATTCCGGGTGATGCACCGGTCGCGGCGAAAGAACTGGTGCGCGTGTTGCGCGAAGAAGCGAAGGTTATTTAGCTCGATGCCTACAGTCCGTGGCATTCAAGGACCATGAGGCGTGGAATGAGCATTGCATTGACGAGTGAAGCGCGGATCGCGGATCTGAAAGTGACAAACGATAGCATTATCGCGCGATTGACGGATGGGCGCACGATTAGCGTTCCATTAGCATGGTCATGGCGACTTTCCAAAGCGAAACCAAGTCAACGAAATAATTTCGAAATCATCGGAGATGGGCATGGAGTTCATTGGCCCAAGATTGACGAAGACATCAGCGCGTGGGGTATGCTGCATGGAATTCCGGCGCGACCTTCTAAGAAAGACACAATCGTTCAACGTCATAGAATCGCAAAGCGCGTGAAATTGGCCGCTTGATACTTTCTCGTTGAGGGTTTCATTTGGCAAACCAAATTTTGATCGTCGCCGAAACGCGTGAGGGCGCGCCGCGTAAAGTCGCATTCGAACTGGTAACGGTTGCCAATCAACTCGCGAAATCAATCGGCGGCGGAGTGGACGCGATTGTGGTCGGCAACCACGTGAGCGGCGCCGCGCAAACTCTCGCCAAGACCGGCGTCGCAAAAGTTTGGGTCGCGGAACACGCCGCGCTGGAAAATTTCGCGCCCGAAATTTTCGCGGCAATTCTCGCCGACGCGATTCGCGCGCTTCAGCCCGCGCTCGTTTTATTTGGCGCGACCGGTTATGGAAAAGAATTATCCGCGCGCACTGCCGCGAAATTAGATTGGGGTTTGGTCGCGGATTGCACAGACGCGCAAATGGAAAACGGCGCGCTGGTGCTGACGCGTCCGGTCTACGCGGGCAAAGCCGTCGCGACGGTGAAAGCCAAAGCCTTGCCGCTGATGGTGAGCATGCGCCCAAATATTTTTCCGCCGCGCGAAGCGAACGCGTCGCCCGCGGCGGTCGAAAAAATAAATTTCACGCCCGGCACGCCGCGCGCGCGCGTGATCGAAAAAGTAAGCATACAAGTGACGCGGGTTGATTTGAGCGAAGCAAAAATCGTGGTGTCGGGCGGACGCGGCGTCAAAGGGCCCAACGGATTCGAACCGATTCGCGCGCTCGCGAATGTTTTGAACGCGGCGGTGGGCGCATCGCGCGCGGCGGTGGACGCGGGCTGGATTGATTATTCAACGCAAGTCGGACAAACCGGCAAAACCGTTTCGCCGCAATTGTATATTGCGTGCGGAATCTCCGGCGCAATTCAACATCTCGCGGGCATGTCGTCGTCGAAAAATATTGTCGCGATCAACAAAGATCCGGACGCGCCGATTTTCAAAGTCGCGGATTACGGCATCGTCGGCGATTTGTTCGACGTGGTGCCGGCGTTGACCGAGGAATTCAAGAAAGCGCTGAGCGAAAAATAATTTCACCAACCCAAAAAATTTTGCGTGCTGAACTTGCCCGCGTCGGTCAAGCGAACCGCGCGGGTTTTGTTTTTGGAATTCCGTCATCCATAAATGACGGCGGGAGGGTCAAATGAAAATTGCGAACATCCTCTCTGCAAAAGGGATGAATGTTTTCACCGTCGCGCCAAATCAACTTTTGCGCGAGGCGATTCATCTGCTCGTGCAACACAATGTCGGCGCACTCGTGGTCGCGGAGAAAAGTGATAAGCCGATCGGCATCATCACCGAGCGCGATGTGGTGCGCGCGGCGGCGGGCAACGAAAATTTTTTCGCGGTGCGCGTCGGCGACGTGATGACGAAAGACGTGATTACGGCGGCGCCGGAAGATGATGTCAAGTCGGTTGGTCAAACGATGACCACGCGTCGCTTTCGCCACATGCCGATTTTGGATCGCGGCAAAATGGTTGGAATTATTTCCATCGGCGATGTGTTGAAAGCGCAGTTGGAAGAGTACGAAGGATTGATCGAAACGCTCAACGCGCAAATCGCACCCGGCTAAATTTCAATGACTGTACCCGATCTCACCGCGCGACCCATTCGCATCGCGATTATTGGTTCGGGCCCCGCGGCGTTTTACGCCGCCGATTATTTGCTCAAACCGCGCGCGCGCGTCGCGCAAATTGATCTGTTCGATAAATTGCCCACGCCGTTTGGTTTGGTGCGCGCCGGCGTCGCGCCCGATCATCAAAAAATAAAATCGGTCACTAAAATTTACGATGCCGTCGCGGCGAATCCCAACTTTCGTTTTTTCGGCAACGTCGAGTACGGCAAACATTTGTCGCTCGCCGATCTGAAAAATTATTATCATCAAATTCTGTTCGCGACCGGCGCGCAAACCGATCGCAAGATGGACATTCCGGGCGAAGAGTTGCGCGGCAGTTACACCGCGACCGAATTTGTCGCGTGGTATAACGGACATCCGGATTATCGCGAGCGCGAATTCGATTTAGCGCAAGAATGCGCCGCGATTGTGGGCGTGGGCAATGTGGCGGTGGATGTCGCGCGGATTTTGTCGCGCACGCCGGATGAATTAGCCAAGACCGATATTGCGGATTACGCGTTGGACGCGTTGCGCGCGAGCCAGCTCAAAAAAATTTATTTGTTGGGACGGCGTGGACCGGCGCAAGCCGCGTTCACGAATCCAGAAATCAAAGAGCTGGGTGAGCTCGCGGATGCAGACGCGATCATTGCGCCGCAAGAGGCAGCGTTGGACGAGTTGAGCCGCGCGGCGTTGGATCGCGAAAAAGATCCGCTGACGTTGAAAAAAACACAGCTCATTCAAGAGATCGCGGCGCGCGCGCCCGCGGGAAAATCGCGCCAACTCTATATTCGTTTTCTCGTTTCGCCGGTTGAATTGATCGGTGATTCAAACGGACACGTTATCAAAATGCGCGTCGTAAAAAATAAATTGGCGCAATCGGAATCGGGCTCGCTCAACGCGCACGCGACGGATCAATTTGAAGAGTTGCCGGTGAATTTAGTTTTTCGCTCGGTTGGTTATCGCGGGATTGCGTTGCCGGAGATTCCTTTCAACGATCGCTTTGGAACAATTCTCAATCAAATGGGGCGCGTATTGGATTCGACTACGCATTCGCCTGTGACGGGATTATTTTGTTCGGGCTGGATCAAACGCGGACCGTCGGGTGTGATCGGCACAAACAAACCGGATTCAGTCGAGACCGCGAACGCGATGCTGGAAGATATTGCCGCAGAAAAAATGTTCGCGCCCGCGCACGCGCGCGCCGAGCAAGCGGCCGAATTTATTCGCGCGCGGCAACCCAATTTTTTCTCGTACGCAGATTGGAAAAAACTCGATGCGCTCGAAGTCGCGCGCGGCGCGGCGCAGGGCAGACCGCGCGTGAAATTTACGAGCGTGCCAGAAATGATCGCGGCCTTGGGTCGCGCGTAAGGGAAATCTTTTGCGTTCTCGATTTTTTTTGTGCGCGTCCGTTTTCTTTTTCGCCGCGTGCAGTCCGCCGATCATCACCCCAACCGAATCTTTCCCAACCGAAAAACCAATTACTCCCCCTCAAACTATTTCCGCTTTTCTCACGCCGCGCGCCACACTTTTTCCAACGCTCGCGCCAACATTATCGCCGACGCCTCCCACGCCGATCACCGCGCACCCGCGCCTTTATTTTTCCGCAAACGATTTGACGCGCGTGCGCGCGTGGGCAGTCGCAACGAATCCCGCGTATCAAAACATCGCCGCGCTCGCGGCGAAAATGAAAAGTGAAATGGACGCGGGACGCGTGCCAACTCAAGATAGCGGCGATCCCGAACTCGCGTCGCCGTTCATCACCGAAAGTTACGCGGAAACTTTTGCATTTCTTTCCCTCATCGAAAATGATCCGAACACGCGCGCGGATTACGCGCGCCGCGCGCGCGCGCTGTTGATGTTCGCGATCAATCGCGCGGCGCAAGGTGCGGCGGCGGGCAGTCCCTTTCGCGATCCAAAGTTTTCTATCAGCGCGCGCTCGTTCGAGTACGCCGACGCGTTCGCGCTGACGGTGGATTGGATTTATCCAACGCTGAGCGCGGATGAAAAAACGCAAATCCGCAAAGTTTTTTTACGCTGGATCAGCGAAAATCTCAACGCGAATCTCGCGAGCGTGTACGAACATCCGCAACCAAATGGCGTGATCAATTCGCCCGCGCTGACCGATAGCACATTCAAAATTCGTTGGGCGACGAGCGCGCGCTTTGCAAATCATTTGCGCAACATTGGACTCATGGCGCTCGCGTTGGATGCGCGCGATGATGTGGATGGCTTGTTGCGCGGTTATTTGAAAAATGCAACCGGCGCGTGGCTCTATGTTTTGGATTACGCGCTGCGGTACGAAATTCGCGGCGGGCTTGCCGCCGAGGGCATGGATTATGGCACGGAACAATTAGGCGCGGTCGCGCAATTTTTATTCGCGCTCAACAC
>JACQEA010000449.1 GCA_016200825.1 Chloroflexota bacterium
CCCCATCAACTCAACCAAAATCGCTTTTTGCGCGTGCAACCGATTTTCGGCTTGATCGAACACGACCGAATTTTTTCCATCCATTACGTCGTCCGTGATTTCATGACCGCGATGCGCGGGCAGGCAATGCATCACGATCGCGCGCGAGTTCGCGCGCGCGACGAGCGCGGCATTCAATTGAAACGGTTGCATCGCGGCGGCGCGATCTTTCGATTCATTTTCTTGTCCCATACTTGCCCACACATCCGTGTACAACACATCCGCATTTTGCGCGGCATCTTGCTGCGAATCCGTCAACGCGACACTGCCGCCCGATTCATGCGCCCGCGCGCGCGCGCGCTTCACCGACGCGTCGTCCAGCGCGAACCCGCGCGGGCTCGCGCAGATAAAATGCGCGCCGCCGAGCGCACATGCAAACATCAACGAGCGCGCGACATTATTGCCATCGCCAAAAAACGCGACGCGCAAACTTTTCAAAGTTTTCAAATGCTCGATCATCGTCAGCGCGTCGCCCAGCGCTTGACACGGATGCTCCCAATCCGATAGACCATTGATCACCGGCACGCGCGCGTGCGCGGCGAGTTCGGTAACGTGCGAATGCGCGAACACGCGCGCCATCAACCCATCCACAAATCGCGACATGACGCGCGCGACATCCGCGACGCTTTCGCGTTCACCCAAACCAATTTCGTTCGGCGAAAGATACAACGCGTGTCCGCTCAATTGGAGCATCGCGATATCAAACGAGACGCGCGTGCGCAGCGACGGCTTTTGAAAAATCATGCCGAGCGTTTTATTTTTCAAGCGCGATGAATTGCCGCGCGCTTTCCAATCGGCTTTGAGTTTGCGCGCCGTCGCGAGATAACGATTAAATTCGACCGCATCTAAATCGCCGATGGCGAGAAAGTGAGTCATTGAAAAATTATCCTTGGGGTCAGGCGACTGGCTGAAATTCAGCCAACGGGAAAGAAACTATTTTCCTGATCAAGTGACGCGCTTCGGCAATTTTTTCCATCTGTTTGTAAACCAGCGCGTCAAAATATTGCTCCCCGCAGTTGGCGCATACCCACGCGGGGACGCCGTCAATAAAAATAATCTCGCGTTGATAATGGAATTCCGCCCGAATGATGCGCGGTTCGACTTTCCCGTCACAAAATTCGCAGGGGTAACGCGTTGTTTTAGAAGCGGTTCTTTTCTTCATTCTCTATCCTTTTCCTCGACGAAGGCGGTGATTATCGACAAGACCTGCGATGGCAAGAAACGACAAACCACATTTGCCCGGCGTCCGTCCGTTGATTTTCCCGCTATTTCGTATCGCGTTCCTCTCGGATCGCGGCTGAATCGCTTTTTGATCTGACCGCTCAAGAGAATCTTCTCGACGTCTTCCGAAGTCAGATAATCTTCGGACATTTCTTCGTTCGCGTGGGCTGATATCCGGTAATCTTGTTCACGAACTGCGTATCGAATGCGCTCAAGGATTGGCATCGTGCTCTCTCCACGCCGAGAAAGTATGGATTACAAAACTCTCTGCCCATTTATTATGAGCGAAAACTGACAGCCCAAAAATTGCGCGGCGCGGCGGCACATCAACATGCGGGATGTGAAAATTTCAAAATAATCCGCCATGGACGAAATCGTTGGATCAATTTCCAATTCGAGCGCGATACTTTTTTGCGCGGCATCCACGCGCACAAACGATCGCCGCGCCGCGAGATTGACGCGATCGTGAATATCGTACGTGAGTTTATCTTCGTTTTGCACGCGGCTCGCGTGCACGTCGGCTTTATCCGCGATAATGACCGCCGCGGCAATCGCGCTGACTGGATTTCCATCCGATTCTTCATGATTACCAATCGCGCCCATCACTAACGTCAATTCGTCGAACGGCATTTCCATGCGCGCTAACACATCGCGCGCCAAAAGCGCGCCGGTCAATTGATGAAACTCGCGATGAATTAAATTGCCCGCATCATGCAAATAGCCCGCCAGCGCGGCAAGCTCGGCTTCGCGTTCAGACCGATTCAAAAAAGCGAGAATGTTGCGCGCAATTTGCGCGACGAGAGCCGCGTGTCGTTCGCCATGCTCGGTGAAACCAATCGCTTTCATTTGCGCGTTCGCGGCGCGCAGATACGCGGCGATTTCCGCATCGCGCTGCAAATCGTTCAACGTAATAAATTTAGAATTTGGCATCCTCACAACCACAACGCGAGCGCGATCATCAGCATCGTCATCATCACATACGATTGCACGCGCCGCGCATACGCGATGCCGTCGCGATCCAACTGATAGCGCGCTTGCCACAAAATTTGCGCGAGCAAACCTAACGCGGCAACTCCGGCCGGGATCGGCGCGTTCGCCGCGATGAGCGCGAGAATGATCGCGAGGTGCGCGAGATTGCTCCACTTTATCCAGCGCGCTTGGCGCGTCGCCGCTAAACCCAACAAGGCGCGATAAATTATCGCGCACAGCAAAATGTAAAAGAGCGCGAGCCAAGAAAAAAATCCAAACGCGCTTTGCGCGATCAACCACGGAAACGCGATCTCGATCAACGCGCGCACGCTCGCGCCGCGTTCGCGGTCGGCCTGATTTTCAAAAATCACTAACGCCATCGCGGCGGCAGTCAGCGCGAGCGGCGCCGTGCCTAATACAATCGCAACGCTCAACGTGAATAGTCCGACCATGCCGAGACTCACGATCTCTGAATTAATCATGGGCCAAACAATTTGGCGCGTGTACGCGAACCAGCGCGCTGTGCGTTCGCGCGCGC
>JACQEA010000450.1 GCA_016200825.1 Chloroflexota bacterium
GCGGATTTTCGCGCGGGGCGCGTGAATGAATTACGCGTCGCGGTCGGCGCGGCGGTCGCAACGCCGCAACGATTCTCCGACATTGAAAATATCGCGCGCGGCGAAAAATTATCGGACGCGTTGATCCAAAAAATCGCGGAGAAGTACGCCGCGCGGATTGAACCGCTCGATGACAAATTAGAATCGGCGTGGTATCGCCGCGAGATAGTGCGGGTGTTGGTGAAGCGCGCGTTGCACGCGGCTGCGTAGGGGCGAGGCATTCGCAATGCCGCGCCCTCAATGCTAACTAGTTTAGTTCTATTAACCAAATTTTTTCGGAATCAATTTATGGCGAATGCCTCGCCCCTACAAGGGAAAAATGTCCATCGGTGAATCTATTCCCATGCTCGATTCAATTGCGCGCGTGACCGGCGCGGTTGAATATGTCGTCAATCTGAAATTGCCGCAAATGCTCGTCGGCAAAATCATTCGCGCGAGCGTGTCGCACGCGCGCGTGTTGAACGTGGACGCGACGCGCGCGGAAAATATCGCGGGCGTGCGCGCGATCCTCACGCGCGCGGACGCGTTGCCGATGTACGGCATCGCGATTCCCGATCAATCTGTCGTCGCAAACGCGCGCGTGCGCTTTGTAGGCGACCCCGTCGCGGCAATTGCCGCCGAAGATTGGGATGTCGCCGAAGACGCCGCGAGCCGCGTCGAAATCGCGTATGAGGAATTGCCGGCGGTATTTGACGCGCACGACGCCATGCAAGCGGGCGCGCCGATCTTGCACGAAAAATTTTCAAACAATATTTTTCGGCACGGCAAATTGCGGCACGGCGACATCGAAAAAGGTTTCGCGGACGCAGACGAAATTTTTGAAAACACTTTTACCAGTCCCGCCGCGCAACAAGCGTCGCTCGAGCCGCACGCGAGCATCGCGCAGTGGGATGGAAATAAATTGACGGTGTGGACGGGCGCGCAAGCGCCGTTCGCGGTGCGGCGCGCGCTCGCGCAGATTTTTGGCATCGCGGAAGAAAATGTGCGCGTGATTGTGCCGCCGCTCGGCGGAGGATACGGCGGCAAGGGCCAAGTGCGCGTCGAGCCGATTGCCGCGGCGCTCGCGCGCAAAACGAATGGACGCCCCGTGAAAATTGTTTTATCGCGCGCGGAAGAATTTGTGACGGTGACGAAACATGCGGCGACACTCGTTTACAAAACCGGCGTCAAGCGCGATGGCACGTTCACTGCGCGCCAAATTGAAATTATTTGGAACGGCGGCGCGTACGCGGACGTGAGTCCGAATCTCGTGCAAGCCGCGGTCGCGCGCGCGGTCGGTCCTTATCGAATTGAAAATGTGTGGGTGGATTCGATCGGCGTGTACACCAATCTGCCGCCCGCGGGCGCGTATCGCGGCGCGATGAGTTCGCAAACCACGTGGGCGTACGAATCGCAAATGGATCTAATCGCGCGACGAATGGGTTGGGACGCGTTCGATTTTCGCATGAAAAATATTTTGCGCGACGGCGACACGTTTGCAACCGGCGAAAAAATGCGCGACGTCCATTTCGCGGAATGTTTGGAGAAGGTGACGCAAGATTTCCGCGTCCGTAGAGACGCCCCGCCGGGGCGTCTCTACGGACGCGGTTTCGCGGTGATGATGAAATCCACAACGCCCGCGTCGAAATCACTCGCGCGATTAAAATTTTCCGCGGATGGAACGCTGACGGTGTACACGAGTACGGTTGAATTAGGACAAGGCGCGCACACCGCGATGGCGCAAATCGCGGCGAGCGCGATGCAACTGCCGATGCGCGCGCTGCGCGTGATCGGTCCCGATACCGCGCACACGCCGTTCGATTCGACAACCTCCGCGAGTCGCTCGACGAACATGATGGGGAACGCGATCATCGCGGCGGCGGAAAATTTGAAATCGAAACTGCGCGCGCTCGCCGCGCCAATTCTGGAAACCGACGTGAATGAATTGCGTGTGGAGGGTGGAAAAATTTTTTCCAAGAGCGAATCCATTTCATTCACAGAAATTCTGCAACGCCAAGCAATCGAATCAATTGACGCGCTCGGCGAATTCGAAACGAAATTGGGTCTCGACCCAGAAACCGGGCAAGGGATCGCGACGCCGCATTGGCATCAGGGCGCGGCGGCGGTGCAAATTGAAGTGAATATGGAAACCGGTCAGATCAATATTGTTCGCTGTGTCGGCGCGGCGTGGGCGGGACGCGTCGTGAATCCGAATCTCGCGCAGTTGCAAAATGACGGCAATGTTATTTTTGCGTTGGGACCTGCGCTGATGGAAGAAATTATTTTCGATAACGGACAAGTGTACAACCCTAATCTCTCTGACTATTCCATCCCATCCTTCCGCGATATTCCGCGCGAAATCGCGACCGCCGCGCTGGAAGGCGCGGATGGTGAGATGCACGGCATCGGCGAAATGATTTTGCCGTGCGTCGCGCCTGCCATTGCGAACGCGTTAGAGGACGCGGTGGGTGTGCGGATTACTGATTTGCCACTCACGCCGGAAAGAGTTTTGCGCGCGATAAAAAACAAAGAATGAACCACAAAGGACGCAAAGGGCACGCAGAAAGAATTGATTCAATGTCATCCTGAGCGCAGCGAAGGATCTCGCTAGAACGTTTGAAATTCAAAGTTGCTCGCGAGATTCTTCGTCGCTGCGCTCCTCAGAATGACATCTTTGTGTTCTTTGTGATCTTCGTGGTGAGATTTTTTTATGAAACTGAAGATCAACAACACAGAATACGAAATAAGAAATCCCACGCGCACGCTGCTATCCGTTTTGCGCGATGAATTGAATTTGCTCGGCGCGAAAGAAGGCTGTGGGATTGGCGTGTGCGGCGCGTGCACCGTTTTGATAGATGACAAACCGCAAAGCAGTTGTCTCATGCTCGCCGTGCAATGCGCGGAAAAAGAAATCGTGACGATTGAGGGCCTCGCGCGCGAAGGTGTGTTGCATCGCGTTCAGCAAGCGTTCTATGATCACGCCGCGTTTCAATGCGCGTACTGCACGCCCGGGTTTATTCTTGCGACGGTCGCGCTGTTGAACGAAAATTCCGCGCCGAGCGACGACGATATTCGCGAATACTTGTCCGGTAATTTGTGCCGCTGCGGATCGTACGTGAATATTTTGCGCGCGGTGCGCGCCGCGTCCGACGCTTGACAGTGAAAGATATAAATATATAATGTTTATATTCTTTGAGCGACGCCGAAGTCATTTCAGCCATGCAAGCCGTTACCTTTCGCCCCATTCGTGTTACGCGTTTCTCCCACAATATTGTCGAGCAGATCAAGACGCTGGTTTTTTCCACGCGCCTTGAACCGGGCGCGCGGCTCCCCTCCGAAAAAGAATTCGCGCAACAATTTCACGTCAGCCGCATTACGGTGCGCGATGCGTTGCGCGTCTTGGAATCGCAGGGCTTGATTCAAGTGCGCGTCGGCGCGGGCGGCGGCACGTTTGTCGCCGAACCCAATTCGCAAGTCGTCAGCGAATCGTTGACGACGATGCTGCGTTTGCAAAAAACGCATCCGCGCGAATTGGCGGAAGCGCGCATGATCGTCGAAACGAATATCGCCGCGCTCGCGGCGGAACGCGCGACCGCCGCGGATCTCAAACTGTTGGAAGAAAGTATTGACGCCGCGCGGCAAGGCCAAGCGGCGGGGGATCCAAACTTCACGCCCTACAGCGTTTCATTTCACGTCGCGTTAGCGCGCGCCGCGAAGAATTCCGTTCTCCTCTTCACCGTCAACTCGTTTCGCTCGCTCTTTTACGAAGTCCTCGAAAAATTAATTCCTGATCCGGAGATGGCGGCAAAAGCGATCGAGGATCACCACAGAATTCTGCAAGCCGTCCGCGCGCGCGATGCCGATCACGCGCGCGATCTGATGCGCGCGCACTTGCGCTATTTTCAAGCGCGCGCGAGCAAGATCGAACTACCGCTCACC